>NZ_JBIUCP010000020.1:0-63258 GCF_044538765.1 Acinetobacter sp. ABJ-A23_2 | reverse complement strand
TAAGTAATGGAATTTTACATATAAAAAGAAAATAATAATTCCATGATCTTAAAAATCCCATTAACTCCTAATTGGGTTTAGACGCACTCTTCCGGTCTATATAAGACCCAATTACTCATTTCTAGCCTATTTATTATTCTTATCTAAAAGGGGGGAAATATCGAAAACTTCAGAGGAATAATAAAAGTTAGATATCAATTTCTTTAAGCGTTTTATACATAAGGATTAAGTGTATGAACCAAAGTAATATCGCTGTTGAAAGGACACAGAAGAAAAGCAATGCATATGCATGGTATGTGGTCATACTTTGTATGCTGGCATATATATTTTCATTTATTGATCGCCAAATTCTGGCGCTGATGATTGAACCCATCAAAGCCGATCTACAACTTTCAGATACACAATTTAGCTTGTTACATGGCCTAGCCTTCTCACTGTTTTATGCGGTTATGGGTTTACCCTTAGCCTATATTGCCGATCGTTTTTCACGACCAAAACTGATTTCAATCGGGATTATTGTTTGGAGTCTGGCAACAGCGACTTGCGGTTTAAGTAAAAACTTTATTCAACTGTTCTTAAGCCGTATGGCAGTAGGTGTCGGTGAAGCGGCTTTATCTCCAGCCGCTTATTCAATGTTTAGCGACATGTTTAGTAAGGACAAACTAGGTCGTGCTGTCGGGATTTATTCAATTGGCGCTTTTTTGGGTGGAGGTATTGCCTTCTTAGTTGGCGGTTATGTGATTAACCTGCTTAAAGGCGTGACACTCATTGAGGTTCCATTATTAGGTGCGCTTAAAGCATGGCAAATTGCCTTTTTAGTGGTGGGCTTACCCGGCATTATTATTGGTTTGTTATTTATTTTGACAGTTAAAGACCCTGCACGTAAAGGGCAACAGCTCAACCAAAGCGGACAAGTTGACCAAGTTAAATTCACACAGTGTCTTCAGTTTATTAAAAAACATTCGAAAACATTTGCCTGTCACTATTTAGGTTTTACCTTTTATGCAATGGCACTCTACAGTCTGACTAGTTGGACACCAGCATTTTACATTCGTAAGTTTCAACTCGCACCGACTGAAACAGGCTATATGCTCGGCACTATATTGCTGGTTGCAAATACTTTAGGCGTGTTTTGTGCAGGATGGCTAAATGACTGGTTTATTAAAAAAGGTCGCCAAGATGCGCCGATGTTCACGGGTGTGATTGGTATTGTTGGCCTGATTATTCCAATTGCATTTTTTACCCAAACAGATCAGCTTTGGCTTTCAGTTAGCTTACTGATTCCTGCAATGTTCTTTGCATCTTTCCCTCTAGTGATTTCAGCAACTGCTTTGCAAATGTTAGCCCCAAACCAGTTTAGAGCACGCCTTTCTGCCCTCTTCCTTTTGGTGAGTAACTTAATTGGACTCGGTATTGGCACAACACTGGTAGCCATTATTACAGATAAAGTTTTTGGTAGCCCATTAATGGTAGGTTCTTCTTTATCTATTGTGGGTGGTTTGTCTTGTGTACTGGCTCTAATTCTGCTTTTTAAAGGCTGCAAATTCTTTAGTGAAAGTATGAAGCTTGAAAAATTAAATTAATAGGTCTCACCAATTGCAAAAATGTACTCTCTAACTAAACGCTTAGAGAGTACCGAAATATTCAAAATTAAGTACTGCCGAGGACTGGCATACATCTGGGAAATGGATTATGGAATTATTTCACCGTTTTAAACCACACACTTTAGCCGTTGCCACTTTATTACTGATGTGCAGCAACTCATGGGCCGCAAATCCAAACCAGCAAACTGAAGATGAATGGAAATTCACTTTAAAAAATGCCTATATCAACCGTGATTTTGATAATGATGCCTTAAAAGATACTGGCAGTTGGTCTCAGGCAGCATCTTTATTTTATAAATCAAAAATGCATGACACTCCGCTGCAAATTGCAGATAAGCCGATTACGATTGGGGCTGATGCTTCTGTTCAATACGCCGTGCGTTTGAGTTCAGACAAACATGTTGCGGATACAGTTTTGCCTTTTAATAAAGAAACGCAATCTCAGGCTTCAGATTATTTAAAATATGGTGCAACTTTAAAACTGGGTTATGACAAAACTCTTTTGAGTGTCGGTGAACTTTGGCTAGATTTACCTGTCACTGCTGTAGATGCTAGTCGTCAGTTACTCACTTCGTATTGGGGAACCAACTTAAAGTCACAACTTTCAGATCAACTCTATGCTGAAATTGGCCGAGTAGAAAAAGTGTCTCCACGAAATGAAGAAGACTTTAAAAAGTTTTCCTTTACATCAAATGGGGTTACTAAAGAATCTGATGGATTGAACTATATTGATCTGCGATATCAATTCACGCCGTCTTTAAAGGGCGAATATTACTTTGGTAATTTAGAAGATCTGTATAACAAACACTATGTAGGACTTGAGCATACGTGGAAACAGCCAAGTTTTGCCCTCACCTCTAAGTTTAAATACTTCAATGCAAAAGATGATGGCAATACCTTTGATATTGATGCGCAGAACATTGGATTACTTGAAACGGTTAAAGTAAAAAACCATACCTTTGGTTTAGGTTACCAACAGATTATTGGTGAATCGGCTTACCCATTACCAGATGGTTTTTTACCAGAGACGTATTTCATTAACTGGAACGCTACAGGCTTTTTTAAAGAGGATGAAAAGTCTTACCACGTCATGTATGGCTACGATTTTAAGGATTATGTACCGGGCCTAAATGCGATGGTGAAATATGTTTACGGACATGACTTTAAAGCAGCCAATGGTGAGAAAAACCACGAGACTGAGTCGAATGTTATTTTAAACTATGCGTTTCAGCAACCGTTCTTAAAAGGTGTTGCCCTGCAATATATTCGTATTGATTACAATGTAAAACTTGGCAATGACTTTGGTGAAGACCGTTTATTTATTAATTACACCAAAAAATTCTAAACAAAAATTACCCCCTAAAATTTAGGGGGATTTTTTATCCTAATTTATTGACCAACTTTAATGGTAAAACCTTCATGGCAATACTCATGGGTAACCATGGCCACTGCGGCACATAAGCTTTTACAGGTTGTTTTTCGATAGCTTTTACTAAAGCTTTACATCCTGTTTTGGCATCTACCTCAAAAGGTAGATGTTTAGCACCCTCATTTATTTCCGTACGAATGTAACCCGGGAAAATGGTGGAGACTTTAATTGGGGTATCCAGTAATTCAGCACGAATACCTTCGGCCAAGTGAGCAACAGCGGCTTTACTGGCCGCATAGGTCGATAAATGTTTTGGTAATCCGCGCATCGCACTCATGGATGACATCACCACCAAATGACCAGCGTTTTGCTCTCTAAAAATTTCAGTTGCTGCTTCACACTGCGCTAAAGCAGAAATAAAGTTTGTTTCAGCTGTGGCTCTGTTAATTTCAAAATTACCTTTACCAATACGACGGCCATTGCCTACTCCCGCATTTACAATAATTCGGTCTAAATAGCCGAACTCTTGTTTAAAGGCACGAAATACTTCAAAAACCTGATCATAATTGGTAACGTCTAGACTTTTTGCAATTACCTTAATACCGTACTCATTTTCAAGTTCAGTTTTTAAAGTCTCTAATCGGTCTAAACGGCGTGCACAAATCGCCAAGTTATAACCTTTGGCTGCAAATTCATGCGCCATACCTGCGCCCAATCCAGAACTTGCACCTGTAATTAAAATCGTCTTTGCCATGCTTTTATCCTTATTTTAAATCCATGTCAGTAAATCTGGACACTCAGCTTTTATAAAATGATGTTCATTTAAACTTAAAACCTGAGCTTCATTCCCAACCAAACGTAAAGTCGTGAGGCTTGTATTCGTAATTGCCCAATTCAATGCAAAAGTTCGATTAGGACTGAGTTCAAGCAGTTTTCCAATTGCTACAGAAATCACACCACCAGAGGTAAAAACAATTGCATAGCGAGGTTTGGTTTTTGCTAACTCATCACAAAGTTGCTGCAATGCTGTTTCAACTCTTTCTTTAAAGTGTGGCCATGACTCATCATACTCATGATGAAAATCACCATCTGTCCATCGCCCAATTGCACCTTCAAATATTTTGGCAAGATATGCACGTGGGTTCTGTTCTTGCGCCACGTCAGCTTTTAACAGTTCAGGCTGTTCAAAACGTGGTTCATAACGGGCAAAAACTTGTTGGTGGTTAAACTCATTCCATAAATTATTATGATGAATCACCGCATCTGGAAAGCATTCATTTAGTGCAAGCTTTGCAGTCTGCTCATGACGCTGCATAGTTCCAGCAACCACATGAGGTTGTTCTTTCAATATTTGCTTAAAATAACGACCTAACAAAGTCGCCTGAGCCTCGCCATTTTCAGACAGCTCATCATAGTTAGTTTTACCAAACGATGCCTGACCATGTCTTACCAGATAAATTGTGGTCATTTTCTTAAAATACCCTGTATTTTCTGTAGAGATTGCTGAGCAAATTCCGATTCTTGCAGTTTTTGCTGTGCGATAAGTTTTAAAGCTCTGATATGTAGCGCATGAATCACGATCCAGAAATCTTTAAATGCAGGATTTCGGGTTTGCTTGTGGTAATAACGGTAATAGATTTGCTGGGCAATCACTGCTAAACGGAATACACCAAACACTTCATAAAAAGCCCAGTTTTGAGGCTCCAATCCTGTTTTTTGTAAATAATAATCAACGACTTCTTTACGAGAGAACATTCCCTTTAAGTGAGTCGGCTGACGGCGTGTCGATCTAAAAATCATATTATCCGTGGGCTCAACCCAATAGGCCAAAGCACTGCCCAAATCCATTAATGGATCACCTAAGGTCGCCATTTCCCAATCCAACACACCAATCACATCTGTTGGATGTTCTGGATCTAAAATCACATTATCAAAACGCCAATCATTGTGAATAATGCAAGTCGTAGAGTCTTGAGGGATATTATCGTTTAGCCATTTTCGAACATATTTAAATGAAGGAACGTTGATTGTACGGACTTTTTCATAGCGCTTATCCCAACCTTCAACTTGTCTACGGCAATATCCCGCACCTTTGCCTAGTTCAGCTAAAGGTGTGTTCTCATAAGGAACTTGATGTAGCTCAATCAGCTTATCAATAACATTTACGCAAAGCTCATGAACATTTTCTTCATTAAAGCCAAGCTCAGGCGGTAATTTTGCACGGGTAATAATACCTTCAATGCGTTCCATGACATAAAAATCACAACCAATGACCGATTCATCCTGACAAAGTGCCACCATTTTAGGAAGCACGGGATAATAAGGCGCAAGATTTTTTTGCACCATATATTCACGGGCCATATCGTGGGCCGATTTCGCTTTTGTTCCTTTTGGAGGACGACGTAAAATTAAATCGGTATTTTCATACTTTAAACGATAAGTCCAGTTCGACGCCCCGCCCGTATATTGAGTAACAACTGCTGGGCCAACCAGCTCAACCCCTTGGTTCTTTAACCAGTTTTCAACTGCCACAATATCAAGTTCTTCACCTTCACGTACTTCACCGCCTACATCAATTACCGACATATTTACTTCCTTTAAACTTATACTTTCTTATGACGACCGAAATAACCACGTTTGGCTAACTCTAATTTGGCAATCATGCCTTTATGTACTTCATCCGGACCATCAGCTAAACGTAAACTACGTGCTTGGGCAAAGAAACCCGTTAATGGCGTATCTCTTGAAACACCCGCACCGCCATGTAGCTGAATCGCCATATCGACTACTTTTTCTAATACGCTTGGAGCCACTACTTTAATTGCAGATATTTCTGTTAAAGCAGCCATATTTCCTAAAGTATCCATTTTATAAGCAGCATACAAGGTTAAAAGTCTGGCTTGATCTATGGCTACCCTTGCATCAGCTACGCGTTCGAGGTTCCCACCAAGTTTTAGAATTTCTTTGCCAAACGCCGTTCTAGACATGCCTCGATCAATCATAAGCTCTAAAGCTTTTTCAGCAGCTCCAATACAACGCATACAATGGTGAATACGCCCTGGCCCTAAACGACCTTGTGCAATCTCAAAACCTTGACCTGCTCCACCAATAAAGTTTTCAAGAGGCACTCGAACATTATTAAAATGGACTTCACCGTGTCCATGCGGGGCATCATAGTCACCAAACACAGGTAACATCCGTTGAATTTCAACGCCCGCCGTGTCAATCGGTACTAAAACCATAGAGTGTTGATGATGACGGTCTTTGGTTTCATCTGGGGTATGTGCCATAAAAATAATGACTTTAGCATTTGGATCACCTAGGCCAGATGACCACCACTTTTTACCATTTAAAACAATTTCATTACCGTCAATGAGAGCAGTTGCTTGCATATTTGTTGCATCGCTTGATGCAACATCGGGTTCAGTCATACAAAAAACCGAACGAATTTTTCCGTCCAATAAAGGTTCTAACCATTGCTTTTTTTGTTGCTCACTGCCATAGCGCCATAACAATTCCATATTTCCTGTGTCTGGTGCATTACAGTTAAAAACGGTAGGTGCCAATAAACTACGGCCTGTTAATTCAGCTATGTGCGCATATTCTTGAACAGTTAACCCTGCACCGAGTTTTTCATCGGGTAAAAACATATTCCAAAGACCGGCTTGTTTAGCTTTAGATTTCAGAGTTTCTAAAAGCTCAGGCCACTGCCAATTTTTCCAGTTTCCATCAGGATTTAACTCGTGAACTTCTTCCCAAAATTTTGCTTCGACAGGTTCTATTTCTTCTAAAATAAATTTTTTAGTTCGCTCGGTAAAATCCTGAGCTTTCTTGGAGAGTTCAAACATTCTTTTTCCTTTACATCATTATCTGGTCTTTACATCAACATAACTTGAAACTTAATATGAATGAAATGATTTTATTAAATACCGTCACATGAATAATATTCATAACCTTCACGGTTTAGACTTAAGCTTTTTTCACCGAATTGATATCAATTTATATCCGCTATTTATCGCAATTTATGAGCAAAAAAGTATTTCAAATGCGGCAAGTAGTCTCAATATTACGCAATCGGCAGCAAGTCATGCTTTACAACGATTACGCCAGCAACTTGAAGATGATGTGTTTATACGAGTAGGCAATAAAATGTCTGCAACGCCTTTTGCCGAGCAGATTTACCCAACTGTGAAGCAAGCACTTTTAACGATTCAAAATATTAGCCAACAGAAACATGTCTTTGATCCAACCAGTTTAAAAAGCTTAAAAATCGCCGTTCATGACGAAATTGAGCCAATTATTCTTCCAAGGCTTGCTCAACATTTTCAAAATCTTAATTTAGATTTGCAGTTTGTGAGTATGAAGCTAGATCGAAAACATATTATGGCGGACTTAGCTACACAGCAGCTCGATTTCGTAATTGACCTAGAACAATACTTGTCTCCTAAAATTACCTTTGATCATTTGGTCACAGACGAGTTCGTCATTTGTAGTCAATTTAAAGAAGTCGATTTATCTCTTTATATTAATGGACGCCACATTGGTGTTTCATCACGCCGTACAGGTGCTTTACTTGAAGATATTTATTTAAACCAACATCAGAAAATTTCAAGAAATGTATTTATGCGCTGTCAAAACTACTCAACGGCGTTACAAGTTTTGGGAGCTCAAGCCGACGCAATATTGACCATGCCTCGTATGATTTTGCAGCATTTATCTTATAGTCCTAAAATTTGCTTACATTCTCTACCTTTTGAGATAACCAATATTAAAATGGGTATGTTTTGGCACGAAGATTTAAGGGATAATTTAAGACATCAATTTTTGCGACATGAAATTATTAAACTTTTTCAGTAAAGCAAATTGATCTACTAAGCTTCTATTGTACAAGGACCAGTAATGAGTAAAGATGAACGGATAATCCAGAATCAGGACAACAAAAAAACGATTCGTCATGAAGATTACATTGCTGGCATCGGTAAAGGCATGGCGATTTTAGATAGCTTTAGCAGCAATCAACATCGTTTAAACATTTCTATGGCGGCTGAAAAAACTGGACTCACCCGAGCGGCAGCAAGACGTCATTTATTAACTTTAGAATATTTAGGTTATCTTGAGTCAGATGGTCACTATTACTATTTAACCCCGAAAGTTCTTAAATTTTCAGGAGCTTATTTAGGTGCAGCTCAACTTCCAAAAGTGTCTCAGCCTTTGTTAAATCTTCTAACTAACCAAACTTCTCTCATTTATTCAGTGATGGTGCTTGATGGTTATGAGGCCATTACCATTGCCCGTAGTGCTGCCCACCAACAAACCGACCGTGTAAATCCATATGGTTTGCACTTGGGTAATCGCTTACCTGCTCATGCGACATCGGCGGGTAAAATTTTACTGGCACATTTAAGCCAGCAAGAACAATTGGACTGGCTTCAAAAATATCCTCTTCAGCGTCTAACCAAATATACGCATGTCGAAAATGATAAGTTTTTAGAATTACTACAAGAGATTCGAGAACAAGATTGGTGTTATTCACGTGAAGAACACGAATTAGGCGTTCATGCGCTCGCCGTACCGATTTATGGACAAGACTTTAAAGTTGTTGCAGCTTTAAATATTGTATCTCCGACCATGAAAACAACTGAAGAATATTTAGTTCAACACATTTTGCCTTTATTGCAAGAGACATCGCGGGATCTAAGACAAGTTCTTTAAATCTTACTTAGGCTATTTAGAGGGTGGAAACGATCCAAAATAAATGCTTAGGCTATTTCTAGAAGTAGTTGAAAGGAATTTTCAAATAACGAATGCCGTTTGATTCTGGCTCCGGAAAGTTTCCACCGTTCATATTAATTTGAATTGAAGGCAGAATTAATTTTGGCATTGCCAAAGTTGCATCTCGTTCTTGGCGCATTTTTATGAATGACTCTTTGGAAACGCGTCGATTTAAATGAATATTGCTTTGCTTTTGAGTTTTTATATCTGTTTGACAGACATATTCATCGCGGCCTTCGGGCTTATAGTCATGGCATAAAAACATGCGCATGTTGTCAGGAAGTGTATAAAGTTTTTGTACCGAATCATAAAGTGCAGCAGCACTTCCCTTAGGAAAATCGCATCTCGCTGAGCCATAATCGGGCATAAATAGAGTATCACCTACAAAAACAGCATCAGCAATCACATAACTTAAGCAAGCGGGTGTATGCCCTGGTGTAGGAAGGTTATAGGCTTCTATATCCCCTATTTTAAAATGTTCATGATCTTCAAATAAATAATCAAAGGGCTGATTTTCATTAAATTTCTTAAAATCAAAATTATAAATAGCGGAAAATGTTTCTTGTACGATTGAAATCTTCTGGCTAATTGCAATATCACCGCCCAATTTAGATTTTAAATATTGGGCAGCAGTCATATGATCGGCATGGACGTGAGTTTCTAAAATCCATTGCACTTTAAAGTTTTGCGCCAAGACATAATCGACAATCAGATCAGCATTGGTTGTTTTTGTAGTGGCTGAAGCTGCATCATAGTCAAGCACACTATCAATAATCGCGCATTGACGAGTCGCTAAATCCGCAACAACATAGCTAAAAGTATTGGTGTTTTCATCAAAAAAATCTTTTACTAGAGGTCGTTGCATAGGTTTAATTTCCTTTATTTAAGACTCGGTAAATAAACATTCCTAATAACATTGCCACAATAAAATAAAGCGCTTCAAAATGTCCTAATCCAATAAGTGTTAAAGCGGGCGCTGGACATATGCCTGCTATTCCCCAGCCTATACCGAAAATAAAAGCACCAACAATTAACCTTTGGTCAATCTGTGTATTCATTGGTAATTGAATTTTCTCATTAAAAAGCGTTTTAGGACTTTTTATAGCCTTTTGAAATGGAATAAATGCCACAGCAATTGCGCCTAACATCACAAACATTAAGCTGATATCCCACTGCCCAAAGATATCTAAAAAACCTAATACTTTTTCAGGATTCGACATTCCCGAAATCATTAAGCCTAATGAAAACAAACTACCAAATATAAAAGCAAAAATGTTTTTCATAGGATTATCCCAATACATGACGAATGATATAAACGGTTAACATGCCAGCAAGCATAAAAACTGCTGTCGCTATCATCGAGCGTTTTGACAATCTGCTCATACCACAAATGCCATGACCACTTGTACAGCCTGATCCAAGTCGAGTACCAAAACCAACAAGCCCCCCCGCCAGAATGAGCGCAAATGTATTGGCTTTAATTTCAATTTCGGGCTGAAAAAAATAACCATATATGAAAGGTGTAATCACAAGTCCTGCAATGAACCAGAATGCAGAACTTTTAAAAGTATCTTTAGTAGGATTAATGATTTGCGCAAGCAATCCACTAATTCCGGCTATACGACCATTTATATATAAATATCCAACTGTTGCGATGCCGAGTAATAAACCACCAAAAAAGGCATAGACAATATTTGACATATAACCACTCTTAACAATATATGTTTTTATAATCTGTATTATACGCTTATTCTTTTAGAAATACTTAATATAAAACTTTTGAGTTTATAATTCTTCTTAACAAAAAAAAGCCCCAAGATTTTGGGGCTTTTGTCATTAAATTAGATCTTTAATGCCTAATTGTTCAGGTAATTTTTCCATGACTTTATTCAGTCTATTATTTGCTGGAGAGATACAACCTGTGTAATGGCTTAATTTTGTTTCAGTACCATTTGGTTGAATCCAAGTAATGTAATAGCTAGACATATCGGTTGCTGTTTGCTGACAACCCGCAGTTTTAGATTGAGTTCCTGTTTGAGGACGGTAAGTTTTTAATTCATCTGCAAGTTTTTGATAATCTTTTACGCTACCTTGGATTTCTTTAACACCAAGTGTTTTTGTATATTGTTTACCTTCAAAACGAATTAAACCTGTAGGCGCCACTTCTACTGAGTAAATTGGGCATGCACCAAAACATGGACTAGAAGCATAGCGTATTGTTTCTTGTGTATTGGGAGCTTGCTGAACAGAAGCGCAACCCATTAAAGCCAAACCGGATAAAGTTGCAAGAACTAAAAATCTCATTACATCACCTATTATTATCAAGTGGCTTTAATCTAACAAATCATATCTGAATTGTCATTAAAGACTCATTTTTCATATTTTTATTTAATAATACTTAGGCTATTTAAAAATTATAAAAAATTGCAATAGAAAGCACATAAAAAAAGGCCCATCTTTCGATGAGCCTTAAGCCAATTAAAGCTTAAATTCCTGAAATACAAATTATTACTGGGTAGTAATAACCTGCGGGAACCATTCTATCTTAATGCAATACATTATTTAAATATAATATAAGTATATATTTACGCTTGTTTTTCCAACAAAAAAAACCTGTTTTTCAAGGTTAAAAACCTAATAATGTTTATTTTTAATTAAAATTCACAGCCTTAAGTTAAACAAAACTTAATAAAGTTTAAAGTTTTATTTATAGGTAAAACATTATAAAAAAATGCTTAATAGTTCGGCTATCTCTAGTGTTTAGGATGAATCATTTATAAGAATATTTTAAGTTTAGCAATAACTTCAAGCACTTTTTTACTACTTGGTAAAGCTATCTCATTAAAATTATAGAATTTACATAATCACTTTAATAGAAAAAAGATATTAAAAAGAATAAGGGCAAAAGAAAATTTATCCTTTTGCCCTCTTTACTTACTTTTCTAAGGTATATGCGATTACATAATCACCATGATCTGGAGACTGGCGTGCTCCACCTGCGGTAACAACCACATATTGTTTACCTGTTGCAGGTGAAACATAGCTAATTGGAGTTCCTTGGCTACCTACTGGCATACGTGACTTCCACAGCTCTTTACCTGTAGATGAATCAAAAGCACGCAAGTAATAATCTTGAGTTGCAGCAAAGAACACTAAGCCACCTTGAGTTGCCATAGGGCCACCAATAGTCGGCATACCAATCGGTGCTTTTAAGCCCATCTTAATACCAAGTGGTCCAGTGTCTTCAACTGTACCTAGTGGCACTTGCCATGCAACCTGACGAGTTTTCATGTCAATTGCGGTCATAGTACCAAATGGTGGTTTTTGACAAGGAATACTTAAGGCAGACATAAAGCGGTTTTTATTCACTTTATATGGTGTACCTTTCATTGGTACAGCACCCATACCTGTATTTACTTTTTCACCACCACTCGCCTGAATCTTAATGTCTTCAGGGGTTTGTTTTATGAGTTGCACCCATAAACCAAGACGCATATCGTTTACGAACATATAACGATGAGTAGGATCAAAAGCGATGCTACCCCAGTTCATGCCACCTAAAGAACCTGGGAAACTTAATGAAACATCAGTACCCGGTGCAGTAAATAAACCTTCGTAACGCATTGACTTAAAGTTAATACGACACATAAGTTGGTCAAACGGCGTTGCACCCCACATATCTGACTCGGTTAAAGTCTGATTACCAATTTGAGGCATTTCAACAGAACGAGGTTGAGTTAAACTATATTGCTCATCCGGAATATTTGCCGCTTTCACTGGTTGTTCAATCACTTTAGTTAACGGTTTTCCCGTTACACGATCAAGAACAAAGAATTGTCCAGATTTGGTTCCAATCACAACAGCCGGTTTAGTCGTACCATCTTTTAATGGAAAGTCGACTAGACTTGGTTGCATTGGTAAGTCAAAGTCCCATAAATCGTTATGAACAGTTTGATATACCCACTTCTCTTTACCTGTTGTTGCATCAAGTGCTAAAACAGAAGTGTTGTACTTATGATCTAACGGATTACGGTTACCACCCCAAATATCGACAGATGAGCTACCCATAGGTAAGAACACCGTATTCATTTGCGGGTCATACGACATTGCGGCCCAAGAGTTTGCCGAACTACGTTTATAAGTTTCACCCGGTTTTAGAACATGGTTAGGATCAGGATTACGTGGGTCAAATGCCCAGCGGAGTTTACCTGTAATCACATCATAACCACGGATTACACCACCCGGCATATCCGCTGCTACGTTATCGGCAATACGACTACCCACCACAATGGTTGTACCCGCAATTGTTGGTGCAGAAGTCACTTCAAAACGTGGAGCTTTTGTTCCATCGCCTAAGCCTTCGAGTAAGTTAACCGTTCCATTCACACCAAAGTCGGCACAACGTTCACCAGTATCTGCATTGACTGCAATTAAACGAGCATCTGGCGTATTAGTATATACACGGCGTGGGCATGTTGTGTTACCCGCAACAGTAGTTACTGGAGTTGCACCAGCTAATGTGGGTTGTACAAGTGCTTTTGTTGAATCAAAGTATGCAACACCACGGCAACGCTCCCACGCATCGGCTTTAGAGTTCACTTCAGCTTTCCAGAGCTGTTTACCGGAGTCAGCATCTATCGCAAAAATGTTGTTATGTGGTGTACATAAAAAGACTTTATTTCCAACTTGTAGCGGGGTCATTTGGTCTTCAGCACCATTACCGCTACCCGTTGTAAAATCACCTGTTCTAAAGCGCCATGCTTCTTTTAGCTTATGGACGTTATCTCGGTTAATTTGATCGAGAGCAACAAAACGGCTACCGCCTGTATCATTTCCATAATTTTCCCAATTTACCTGTTTTTTAGCTGGGTCAACTGGTACTAAAGGTAGCTTTTCACCTGAACTTGCCACCGTTGGATGCGGCTGGAACATTTGGTAAAGCGCAATCAACATACCGACAACAACTAGACCACCAACAGCATACGCTGGAGCTGCCGAACCGTTTTGAAATTGGTAACGTCGAATTGAAGGCAAAGTAAATAGCAATGCAGCAAAAAGGCCAGCAGGAAACATTAAGCGCGAAAATAACGGCCAAAATTCCCATCCAGCGTCAACAAATGACCAAATTACCGTACCAACAAAAACAGCCGCAAAAATCCATACACTCAGTGCTTTTTTACGGAAAATACTAATTGCTGAAACTGTTATAAATAGTCCTGAGATAAGGAAATACCAAGAACCACCGAGAGATACTAGCTTTCCACCACCGACAATGTAAAAAACACCCGTAGCCAATAAAACTAGACCTAATATAAAACACCATATTTTGAATAAGATATGAAACTTAGAATCTGACTCAGACATAGATCCTACTCCACATATACTGAACACAATAGTTCAAGCATTTGGGCCAGTTAAACTATGTCTAACCAGCCATCATCATTGTTAAAAATTGACTTTCACACTCAGGCCTGCCACCCAAGCATCATCGACTTCTTTCACACCAGCAGGTTGATGGATATATTGAATGTTTGGACGTAACATGACGGCCGGAGACCATTGATAGGTATAGTTCAACTCGACATTTAACTCGTCGTCTTGAATTGGAATATAGTCAGATGCAATCGAATCATAGCTATAGTATCCGCGGCTTTCGTTTGTCGCGATCTGTTTATCTTTAGCACGGTCATTGACTACATAATTGGCAATACCAAAACCAATCGAATCATTTGGACGGCTATCAAACGGTCCCTTATACCAAAGAGCAAGTTGTTGTGTACTTTGAACAAATGTCGTTGCTTTATCATTTACAACGCCATTAAAACTTACATATAAACCGCGTTTCGGATCTTGGCCGGCATGGCTAAGTTGTTGCTGTGCATTAATCCAGAAGCTTTGTTTTCCGTCATGCACTTTACCCGCAGTTTTAATATCATTTGCTTCTGCGGTTGAGTACAGCGCACCTACTTTATATTCACCCGGTAAACCATTAAAAGCAGCAAGTTTTGGTTTCCATGCAAGTTCAACTGGTATGGTAGCACCCTTGACGTTATTCATATCCAGATTAAAACCATCACTGTTTGATTCGGTTTTAATATTGTCTGGATTGACCTCATACACACCAACACCTAAAGTCCACTCAGGTGCAAACTGATATTTAACGTTTGCAGCCCAAACACCGACTGGTGAGTTATACCAAATTGAACCAATTGATTTTCCTAACTGCCCACCGCAAAGCAATAAGTTCTGAAACTCACATTGAGAACTATTAAAGTCCTCTGACATTCCCATACGACCAAATTTGACCTGTACAGTATTATCAACAAAGCCCTTCTTCACCCATGCTTGGGATAAACGCCAAATTTTCCCGCGACCATAAATTTCTTGAGCATTGCCCAATTGGCTAGAACGTGGGTCTTTAATACGCTCAAGAGTTAATGCATTGCCGTCACGTTTAGTCACGACTAGGCTCGCTGTTGTATCTTTCCAACCAGCAATTTTTTCTAAATCAAAGTTTGCACCTAAAGAAAGCTGTGCAGCATTTTCAAAAGTATTGCTGTCGTTGTAACCACCATCTAAATTTGTGGCACTTTGGCTCATAATTGAAGCAGTAAATTTATAGCCCTGTTGCTCTAATTGCTGGCGTTTTCCATTCCAATCACCAAGCAACCATTGACGGTCTTGTGACCACGGCTCATTTGCAAGTGCAAATTGGCTGCCCAATACAGCAATTGTTAGCACACTCAATTTCATTACATTTGGCATTTCAAGTCCCTTTTGTCTTTTCTGAAATGCGCCCCTGTTTTGAGGCGCTTTATTTTTTGTTATTTAACTTGCACAAACCCGAGCTCAGATGTAGCACCGAAGCGATCAGTCACATTTGCTGTAATTGAGGCAACTTTGATTGTTGGTTTCCAATTGGCTTTTGCTTTACCTTCGGCATCTGTAGCTACTGTTATTGTTCCTAAATATTGCTCAGCTTCTTTTGATGCTGCATTTTGGTTGCCAAAAAACTCAACTTGATAGCGCTGGTTTGGTAAGCCATTAACTTCTACTGTAACTGAACCTTTATTCGCTGTTAACTTAGGAGCTTTAATACCCTGATTCGGCTGAGCATTACAGTCCTGTTGATTTGGCTGAGTACATGTTTTTTGTTGTTTAGATGGGTCGACAACCACACCACCACCACGAGAACCTACAAATCCTGCATGCTCAAGTGCAGGTACTCCAAATACAATTGCCCCTAAACGCTGATCTGGTAAACATGAACCACCCGCTTCACAACGTTTAATATCTTTACCATTGTCCCAAATCAGGTTTTTAGTCAATGTAATTCTTGCATTTGCGTCTTTTTCAGAGCGAATGGCTACACCAATACGGTTACCATGTACTTTATTGCTATCAAGAATGTTGCCATCACCCGTCATATTGAAACCAATCGAGTTATTGGTCATTTCGTTATAGGCGATATAGTTACGTTTGCCCCAGTTAATCTGTAAGCCATCTGAATAGTTTTCGAATTTATTACCAACTACAGCATTGTCATTACCCCACAAAATTTCAATACCTTGTGATGGTTCTGGGTTTGCTTTGGTTGAAACAAAATGGTTATTCGCAATTAAGTTAAATGCTGCACCACGTGTCAGTTCTAAGCCATCACCATTGTCTTGGAAAATGTTGTCTAAGACCTTGTTGTTATTAGTCGTGGTTGCAGTTGGGTTACCTTTACCATCATCACCCGTCAACATAACACCTGCTCCACCGTAGTTATTACTAATACGGTTGTGTTGAATCAGGTTATTGCTCGAGCGGTTAATCAATACCCCAATACAGAAGCGATGAATGTCTAAACCTTTTAAAGTGACATTGTTGACGTCACGTAGTACCAACCCCGGTAAAGTCATGGTACGTACATTGGTGCCGTACTGCTCAGGGTTTGCACCTGGACAAGCTTTTGCACCTTCGCCTTTAATATAATTTGAACCATCAATTGCGATGTATTCGCCAGTTTTATCCCACTGAGTACCAATGATTTTGACGGGTGCTTTAATTTCAGGAAGTGCGCTGTTTAATTTAATCGCATAAGGCGCTTTGCCTACTGCTTGAATCAAGATATCGCTAGCTTCGCTTGGGTTTGCATTGGCTTGTTCAATTGCCCAGCGTAAAGAGCCTTTATTGCTATCGTCTTGATAACGGTCAACCACATAAGTTTGAGCCGCAGCTATGCCTGAAACCATCAAACCTAATGCAAGAGTAGTTAAACGTAATGTATTCATTTCATCATATCCTTATGATTTATGGGTTTGTTGGTTGAACTGTTTGTAAAATCTGTTTGAGCTTAGTCACATCAATTTGACCCGGTGCAGAAGCCTGACCAATCATGCCAAAGCTATAACTTCCGCCCATATTGGCAGTCGCAACACGGGAAATCGTACCTAATTGCCCCATCGACATCGTCAATAATGGTTTAGTGGTTTGCTGGCTTACTTTTAAAGTTGCGTTCATTAAAGTGAAGACATCTTGTTTAGATTTAGGCATTACAGCAATTTTGAGAATATCTGCCCCCATTTGATCTTGTTTTAACAAGCGTTTTTCTATTTCATCTTGGCTTGGTGTTTTTTGAAAGTCATGATTAGACATGACCACAAGCACTTTCTTTTGATGTGCTTTTTGAACAATTTCTGAAACAACTTTTTGATCACGGAACATTTCAACATCTAACCAATCCATGAACGGATTTTTTAAATAAGCCTGATAAGTCTTACCATAATCCACATCACTAATTTCAAGCTGGCCACCTTCGTTTTTGGTACGAATTGTGGCGATCATTGGCTTATTGCCTAAAATCTTTTTTAACTCATGCCCCAATGCAATCACTTGTTTTGTATCACTCGCAAAACTGAGTAAATCGATACGAAACTCTGCCAAATCAGCATCTGCTGTATTTGCAATGACTTGAGCTTGTGCCAAAGCTTGTTCTTTGGTTTTTGCAGTAATCGGAACAATCGTTTTAACGGCTGTAGCGGCAGGTTGTGTTTGAGCGGCTAAAGCAACAGGTTCAGCATTCACCTGTGCTGTAAAAAATGGGAGTGCAAGCAAACTGAGGCTTAATAATGTTTTCATGTTCATATCGTTCATCCTTAAAAAGGCTACACGCATCCTTGAATAATCAGGTGTAGCCTTAGGTGTTTCTTAAATATCAAAAAATACAGTTTCGTCATCGCCTTGAATACGAATATCAAAGCGGTAAACAACTTCACCATTTTCTTCAAAACGTTTTGCAATAAGAGTTTGGCGACGTGGGGCCCATTCAATGCTATTTAGAATTGGATCGTTAGCATTTGCCTCTGCTTCATCTTCAAAATAAACACGTGTATGAAGACCCAAGTTAATACCGCGAGCGAAAATAACTAACGCAATATGTGGAGCTTGAGTTGAACCTTTACGGCCTGCTGTCGCACCTGGCTTAATTGTATTAAAGCTCCAAACGCCTGTTTCAAAATCGGCACCTGTACGGCCCCAGCCCTGAAATGCAGGATCAGCTTTTTGCTCACGCGTATCTGCCTGACTTGGATAAATACCGTTCGCATCAGCCTGCCAAATCTCAATGAGTACATCACGTAGCGGTAAACCTAATCCGTCAAACACTTGACCTTCAAGACGAATACGCTCACCTTTGGTTTGGTCTTGAACCAACTGGTTATTAAAGTTGTTTTCAAAAACTTCAATACCGGCCTGTTTTGGCAATAAACCAATGTGAACGTAAGGACCACCTGTTTGAGATGGAGTTTCTTTTAATTCCTGAAAATTCCAGTTGTTCATGCTCGTGCTCCCGATTAAGTCAAATCATTTTCGAAGTAAGTCGCTCGACGTCCACGTAAAGTGATGTCAAAACGGTAACAACGGCTATCTGCTTCGATAAAGTTGTTTTTATCTTCTAGTGCAATCAAGGCACGACGTTGATCTTCAGAAGGAATCGTTTTTAAAATCGGGCAAGTGTCAATTAATGTATCGCCTTCAAAATAAAACTGCGAAATCAGACGCTGAGCCCAACCATCAGCAATTAAAGAGAAATGAATATGAGCAGGACGCCATTCATTAATACGGTTACGCCATGGGTACGGACCCGGTTTAATGGTACGGAAAATATAAAAACCGTTTTCATCAGTTAAGGTACGGCCACACCCACCAAAGTTAGGGTCCATTGCACCAATAAACTTATCGTTTGGATGGCGGTAACGACCAGAAGCATTGGCTTGCCATACTTCTAGAAGTGCATTTTTTACAGGACGACCAAATTGGTCACGAACATAGCCATGAACAATGACACGCTCACCAATTGGCAAACCATCTTTGGCATAGTTCAAAATCAAATCGTTATCTTTTGGGCCAAACAGATTTGAAGAAAAATGCGGCGCAGTGACTTCTGTTAAAGTCTCATTAATTGAGATCAATGCATTTTTTGGCGAACGTAATACACTTGTTTTATAACCTGGCGTATACGCTGGTGGATGATCATCTGTATTACGTTGGGCGTAAGCACCCCAGCTATGTTGTGACATCTTTATCTCCTTAATCCTGTTCTTTCGCTGCAATTGGGTTTACTTCTATCCCCAACTCTTTAAAGACTTCTTCAGCCATGTGCATTGCAGCGTTTGCAGCAGGTAAACCCGCATAGAGTGAACTGTGTAAGATCAGCTCTTTTAAATCTTCTTTAGTTACACCGTTGTTGAAACAAGCACGTAAATGCATGCGTAGTTCATCTTCACGGCCCAGTGCCAATAAAATTGCGATAGTCACTAAACTACGGGTATGACGTGGTAAGCCTGGGCGAGACCACACTTCACCCCATGCATAACGGCTAATAAAATTTTGGAAATCTTGGTTAAAGTCATTTAGGTTCTGCAAAGACCGACCAACATGTTTTTCACCCAAAACTTCAGTCCGCACCTCAATGCCTTGTTTATAGCGTTGTTCATCATTCATTGTGATAGACCTCTATTAAGTTGCATCGGTATGCGCAACAATTGATTTAATAAATACCGCAACAGCAGCAGCGGTCGCTGGAATGAGTAATAAACTAAGAATGGCGGTAAACGACCAATCATTGCCGAGTAACACAGCTCCAATCCACGCACCAAATACCGCACCAAAACGCCCAATACCCGTCATCCAAGACACACCAGTTGCGCGGCACTGCGTTGGGTAGAAACGAGCGCTTAACGCCGGCATCGAAGATTGCGCACCATTAATGGCGATACCCGCACAAAGTACCAATACTGCAAGTAAGGTTGAGTTGCCTAAGCTTTGACCGACAGCAATTGCAAATAGACCTGCGGCAAAGTAGAAAATGGCGATAACTCGGTTCGGGTTGAATTTGTCCATTGCCCAACCAATAAACAATGCGCTCACTACACCGCCGAACTGGAACAAACCGCCAATAAATGCAGCACGCTCCATCGAAGCACCTGTTTCACGCATAAGTGTTGGTAACCAACTTGTTAGCAAGTAAACAACCACGAGTCCCATGAAGTAAGTCACCCAAAGCAAAACCGTACCTTTGGCATATGGCTTAGAAAACATAATTCCAAAGACATTTTTCTTTTGAACAACTTCTGTTTTTTCTTCAGGCACATGAAATGCTGTCGCATTTTGAATCTGTGCTGGTGCAATATGGTTTAAGATTTTGCGTACTTTTTCTGGATTCTTGCCTTTCACAATTAAAAAGCGGTAAGACTCAGGTAACACCAAAATCACTAAAATCATTAAAATTAAAGGTGACCAGCCGCCGAGCAAAAATAAACTATGCCAACCGTAGGTCGGGATAAGCCAACTGCTAATAAAACCACCTGTAGCCATACCCAAGTTGTAGCCACAGAACATACATGTCACGAGTAATGAGCGAATGCGGGTTGGACAGTACTCAGAAAATAAAGTGGTCGCATTCGGCATAGCTGCGCCAAGCCCAATACCTGTCAAAAACCGTAAAACGACAAGGCTATCCAAGTTGGTTGCATAAGCAGATGCCAAGGTGAACCCACCAAATACAAGCATCGAAAAGGCTAAAACAATTTTGCGGCCAAAGCGGTCAGCTGTCGGGCCAGAAACTAAAGCTCCAATAATCATTCCACCAAGTGCGGCACTCATCACCGGCCCTAACTGAGAACGGTCAACGCCCCAGTCCTGAGCCAATGCTGGAGCGATAAAACCCATTGCAGCTGTATCGATACCATCAGTAAAAATAATTAAGAAACAGATGATTGCGATCATCCATTGATATTTACTAAGTGGAGCATCATTAATCAGTGCTTGAGCATCGATGCTTTTGCTTGGTGTAGCGTAATCCTGAGACGCCATATTTGCCTCCTTAAGGCCAATTCCTTTTAAATTACTAAGCGATTAGATTTGCTGAATAAATCTAGTCAATTCCTGAGTAAATCTTTGTGGTTGCTCAATATTAGAAAGATGAGATGCTTCAAGTTTTGCAAGCTGGCTATTATTAATTGCTTTCTGCATAAATTCGGCATCTGCTACCGTCGTTACCGGATCTTCTGTTCCTGCAATCAGTAGCGTTGGAATTTGGATTTGTGCAATTTCATCTCTTAAATCGGCATACGCTAAAGCGCGACATGCATTGGCATAACCTTGTGCTGGTGTGTTTGCGAGACTTTGAATCGTCGTTTGTGCAACCACGTTATGTTGATAGTCGAAGTTTTCACTGAACCAGCGGGTATGCGTAGTTTTAACTAGCTCGGCTAAACCATTTTTTTCTACCGATTCAGCACGACTTAACCAAGCCTCAGTCTGACCAATTTTGGCTGCTGAGTTTGCAACCGTAATGCTATTAAAACGATTTGGATGATGAATACCCAACCAAAGCCCTGTAATTCCGCCCATTGATATGCCGCAAAAATGAGCTTTTTCAATATTCAGGGCATCTAAAATATCAACAACATCTTCAGCTAAGTTTTGCAATGTGGTGTCACTAATTACATCACTTTCGCCATGACCACGTGTGTCGTATGTAATGACATTAAAATGACTTTTAAGCTCATCTACTTGCGGCTGCCACATTCCATGATCTGTTCCTAAGGAGTTAGATAACACAAGTGCTGGAGCATCTTTTAATCCGTCGGTATATACAGCGAGCTGTTTCCCTTGTCGGTTGGTTATAAGCTGTTTCACTTTATGTCTCCTCCTTGTGCTTCTTGCAGAACAGCATCAATTTGAGCTTGAATGTTGCCCAAATAGTTTTCTGCTTTAAATATTTCCAAAATTTCTTTTTGACTAAAATGTTCTTTTACTTCATCTAACTGACTAACAACCTCAGATAAATGCTGCTTTTGAGCCACGGCTGTTTTACATGCAGCTTCAACTAAATGATGAGCATTTAAACGACCAATTTTGGGAGCAAGTGCCATCATCACCGCTTCTGCCATAATTAACCCGTTGGTACACTCAAGGTTCTGTTGCATATGCTCAGCATTAACTTCAAAACCTTGTAGAACTTCACCAGTACGGCTTAATGCTCCAGCACAAAGCTGAAAGATTTCTGGAACTGCTAACCATTCTGCATGCCACGCACCTAAGCTACGTTCATGTTCCTGTACCATGCTTTGATAAATGCTAGACATCAGTGCTGGTACACGATTCGCCGCGGCCAATACGGATGCTGCCGCAACTGGATTACGCTTATGAGGCATGGTCGATGAACCACCACGACCCTTTGCGGTTGGCTCAAACAACTCTGCAATTTCAGTTTGCATCATGAGTGACCAATCCCGTGCCATCTTGCCCGTATTCCCGACAATCATGCCAAGCACACTTGCAATTTCTACAATACGATCACGCTCACCATGCCATGTGCTTGTTGGTACACTCAGATTCAGTTGCTTCGCAAATGCACTGACCACAAGCGAACCTTGGTCTTGCAATGAAGCCAACGAACCCACAGCACCGCCTAACTGAGCAGTGAGCACACGTGACTTCATAGCTTGTATACGGTCTAAATCACGTTTAAATGCAGAAGCCCAACGAGCAAGCTTATGCCCTAAAGTAATAGGTAAAGCTTGCTGTAACCATGTACGCCCAATCATGACTTGATGGCGATATTGTTTAGCTTGTTCTAACGCAGTGCTGTAGCACTGTTGAAGTTGAGCTTCAATAATGTTCAACGCATCACAACATTGCAAAATACAAGCTGTGTCTAAAATATCCTGACTGGTTGCGCCCCAATGCACATAACGTGAAGCATCTTCATCAATATCTTTAACAATTGCCGTAAGCTGTTTTACAAATGGAATTGCAATATTTCCAGCTAAGCCAGTTGCTACCGCCAAAGCGGAAAAATCAAACTTGTCTAGTGCATGCTCAGCTACTTGGGCAATGGTATTAGCCGCATTTTGAGGAATCACACCAACTTGTGCCTGTGCTTGCGCTAACGCAACTTCAACCTGAATCATGTAAGTGACTAAAGATGAGTCACTAAAGATGTCAGTGACGTCTTCTTGGTAAAACAAGCTGGCATATAACTGGCTCATGACTAGACTCTCTCAATAATCAATGCGATGCCTTGACCCACCCCAATACACATTGAACACAAGGCATAACGACCACCTATCTGTTCAAGCTGGTTTAAGGCTGTAGTCACAAGACGTGCACCTGACGCACCGAGTGGATGACCTAATGCAATTGCACCACCGTTTGGATTCACCTTGTCAGAGTTGTCTGGTAAACCTAAATCACGGGTGACGGCCAAAGCCTGTGCAGCAAAGGCTTCATTCAGCTCAATTACATCCATCTGCTCTAAAGTCAGGTTGGCTTGTTTAAGTAGTTTTTTAATGGCTGGTGCCGGAGCAAAACCCATAATGCGTGGTTCTACGCCCACGGCTGTTGAGGCAATGATCTTGGCACGCGGTTTTAGGTTGTAAGCTTGAATGGCATCATCAGAAGCAATCAGCAAAGCTGCTGCACCATCGTTAATACCTGAAGCATTCCCCGCAGTAACTGTACCATCTGCTTTCACAACAGGCTTAAGTTTGCTTAAGCCTTCAAGGGTGGTCGATGCACGTGGATGTTCATCGGTATCAATCACAACAGCCTCACCCTTACGCTGAGGGATTTCAACTGCCACGATTTCTTTAGAAAAAAAGCCTTTGGCTTGCGCGCTTGCGGTGCGTTGTTGGCTCACCAAGGCAAACTGGTCCTGATCTGCACGATTGACGTTAAACTGTTCAGCCACGTTTTCGGCAGTCTGGGGCATGGTGTCTACACCATACAATTCTTTAAGTTTAGGGTTAATGAAACGCCAGCCCATGGTGGTATCTTCAATCTTCTGGCTACGGCCAAAGGCACTTTCAGACTTACCCATCACATACGGTGCACGGCTCATGCTTTCTACACCACCTGCAATCACCAAGTTCGCTTCACCTGCTTTAATAGCACGGGCAGCAATGGCAATGGCATCGAGTGAAGAACCACAGAGACGGTTAATGGTGGTTGCCGGTACCTGATACGGTAAACCTGCAAGCAGTGATGACATACGGCCCACGTTACGGTTATCTTCACCGGCTTGATTCGCACAACCATAAATCACATCATCGACCTGTTCCCAATCTACATTTGGGTTACGCTGCATGAGCGCTTTAATCGGCACAGCGCCAAGGTCATCGGCACGGACAGGTGCAAGGCCACCGGCATAACGGCCGAATGGAGTACGGATGGCATCGATGATATAAGCGTTTTTTAATGTCATTTCCCTACTTCCTTACCCTTGAGTCGAATCAATCAAAGTTGCACCGGTTAAAGCCTGTAACTCATCAAAGCTAAGACCTTCAACTTTCTCAATCACCTTTAAACCATCTCTGGTCACATCAATCACACACAGGTCAGTGTAAATACGGTCAACACAGTGTTTACCCGTCACCGGATAAGTCAGCTCAGCGACAATCTTCGGTTCACCTTGTTTGGTGACGTGGTCTGTAGTGATAAATACTTTCTTGGCACCCACAGCTAAATCCATCGCACCACCTACCGCAGGAATTGCATCAGGTGCACCCGTGTGCCAGTTCGCCAAGTCACCATTCGCTGCCACCTGAAATGCCCCAAGCACGGCAATATCAAGGTGACCACCACGCATCATGGCAAATGAGTCGCCATGGTGGAAAAAGCTGCCGCCTTCAAGCATGGTCACAAACTCTTTACCCGCATTAATCAGTTCAGGGTCTTCTTCACCCGCAGCTGGCGGTGGGCCAAAAGCCAACAGGCCATTTTCAGAATGTAGGAAGACATCTTTGTCAGCAGGTAAGTAGCTGGCAATCTTGGTCGGTAAACCAATACCCAAGTTCACATAGGCTCCATCGGGAATATCTTGTGCCACACGTTGTGCAATCTGGTCACGGCTGAGTTTCTGGTAGCTCATGTTATTTCTCCTTATTGCTTACTGTGCGGGCTGTACTTGTACAACGTGCTGTACAAAAATACCTGGGGTGATGATGTGTTCCGGATCTAATCCACCCAGTTCAACCACTTCAGAAACCTGGGCAATGGTGACATCAGCAGCCATGGCCATGATCGGGCCAAAGTTACGTGCAGATTTACGGTAAACCAGATTGCCCCAGCGGTCGCCCTTATAGGCTTTAATCAGGGCAAAGTCAGCCTTGATCGGATACTCAAGCACATAGTCTTTACCATCAATATGACGGGTTTCTTTGCCTTCAGCTAAAAGTGTTCCAAAGCCAGTTGGGGTAAACACCGCCCCAAGACCCATGCCTGCTGCCTGAATACGGCACGCCAGATTGCCTTGCGGTACCAGTTCAAGTTCAACCTTTCCGGCACGGTACAGTTCATCAAATACATAAGAGTCAGACTGACGTGGGAAAGAGCAAATCACTTTTTTAATTGAACCAGCTTTGAGCAGCTTAGCGAGACCATAATCCCCATTACCGGCATTGTTGCTCACAATGGTCAGGTCCTTAACGCCAAGATCAATCAGACCATCAATGAGTTCAGCGGGTTGTCCTGCGGTACCAAAACCACCAATCAGAATGGTTGCACCATCTTTAATCTGCGATAGAACCTCGCTTAGTGAGAACTTACTTTTGTCAATCATTAGACAACTCCATTGTGCTCATTGAAGAAGAGAGAGGTAAGAGATTTAGGCACACTGAGGCGAGAAGAATAGATAAATATTTCACTCAATCCCGAGTGTTTCCCTTAGATTTCCCTTTTAAACATTTTTGATAATTTTCAGATTTTGATCTAGTCAGCTATATATAGTTTTGTTCGATTTAGGATTTTTTTGTTCGACTATCGAACATTATCTAAGTAAATTACTTATTCAATCTTACAAATACAAGTTATAAAAAAATACTAATTATTTTGGATAGATATGTAGAAACACCATATTCACTTAGGCTATTTTATAAGTAAAATTACCATCTATCCTGTATATAAAATCTTAATTTTGTGATTGTAAAATCAAGCGAGCAAGTTCTAAATCATCGGGGTAAGTAATTTTTATATTATCAGAACGTCCCATGACCACCTGTACACTCTCTCCTATAGATTCAAGTGCACTCGCCTCATCTGTAATAGTCAAATTATTTTTTAGCGCTGTTTCTATCGCTTTTTTAAGAATTCCAATTTTAGCAATTTGAGGAGTTTGAGCTTGCCACAACAGCTCTCGACTTACGGTTTTGTCAATTTGCTGTTCCTGATTTACTTGTTTTAGCGTATCGCGCACAGGAATTGCCAAAATAGCACTCTGGTTTGTTTCAACCGCAGTTTTAACGAGAGCGTTAAGGCATTCAAAAGTCACACAAGGCCTTGCAGCATCATGTACTAATACCCAATCATTCTCATCCGCAATCTGCAATAGATAACTCAAAGCATTTAATACTGAGTGCACACGTTCAGCACCACCATTACAAAAATGGGCTTTATTTTTATCTTGAAAAGCTAAAGTCGAGGCAAAATTATCCTGTGCACCAATTGCTAAAACATAGCCACTTAGTGGAAGTTGACTTAAACGTTTAACTGTATGCTCTAAAACAGTAGCTTCTTGAATGTATTGATATTGCTTTAATTCAGTTTTGGAAAACCGACTTCCCGAACCAGCAGCAGGGATAACCGCCCATAATTTAGTCTGGGATGTCTGGGGATGGAGGTGTCTCATTAGTTTCCAAATCTACTTTAGCGTTCGGGTCAATATAAATAGGCTTATAATTAGTACTAATTGTACTCATTTGAACAAATGTTTCATGAGGCTTAACTAGACCAAGATCAAGACGAGCATGCTCTTCTATTGCTTCTGTACCATTTTTTAGGTCAAAAACTTCAGCTGCCAAAATGCGATTTCGCTCTTTAAGCTCATCATTTACTTCAGCTTGTTGTTGGATCTGTTGCATAAGCGCTTGATGAGGAAAATAACCACCCTCACCTAACCAGAACTGATATTGCAATATAGCTACTAAAACAATAACCAGTAGCAATATAAGTTTGCTTGAAGTGGATCGAAATACTTCTAACATAGCATTAAGAGCTTTAATTAAAAACTTTTATTAAGTTTTTGTATTGTATGACAATTTACAAGCGACATGCAAAATACCTGCAAAATTCCTGCAAAACTATGAATGGTCATATTACTTTAAATTGACCATTGTGACATGTTTCATTTTGTCAAAATTAAACTCAATTGGAAAGGAAAATAATGTTTATAAACACAACTGTTTATAAATCAATCTATGGATATAAAAGTTACTCTTAAGAATGAGTAAAAACAGCAAATATCATAGAAAAACCAGCAACTACTAACATACAATCCAGCAATAAATTAAAAGTTTTCTCAGACATCTTTATTACAAAAGTTTTGCCAATATAGTTACCAATAATTAGAGAAAAACCGACAGCAACTCCCGCAATTAAAATATTTTGTTGTAAAACGCCTAGAGCACCAAAAGTTAAGCTTTTCGTTACGTAAATACCAAATGAAGCGGCTGCCTCTGTCACCAAGAGAGCTCCTTTCGTTAAACCGAAACCATTAAAAACTGGGAGTAATAAGGGGCCTGTCGAGAAAACAACGCCTGTAATATAGCCAAGCACACCACCTGCAATAACCATTTGCCATGAACTAAATTTAAAACTATGGCGTTTGGCATAATGCCTAATCGGTATTAAACAGAAGAAAAATATACCTATACATAAGTTAGACAATACAGGTGACATGATCCATAAGGTATTGGCCCCTAGTATCGTTGCTGGTATGCCCAAACTAGTAAATAAAAGAAATGCTTTAATATTAAGTTCTTTACGCCACATCACTACACGTGAAATATTCCCCATGATTGCAGCAATCGCCATAATAGGTACCGCAAGTTTCGCCCCAAAAATATAAGAAAGTATAGGCAACAAAATAATAGATGACCCAGTCCCTACTACCCCACTAATCAGTCCTGATAGAATCCCAATAACAGCAAGTGCTACATAGATCATAGGCCTAACCAAAATAATTATTCTTAAGTATCTACAATAGTCTAGGTTTTAAAATCGTACTATAGCTCTCTTCTATTTTTGGCATTTAAAAATTTTTCAAAAATAATTAAATAACTATGAGCTTAGATGAATAAAGCTTTTTAAAAACACATATTTCTTATACTTTTAACCAATAACCACCTAAAAAGTATAGTTTTTTAATTTTTATTTTGATAAGAATTTTAAATGTATTTTTGATACATATTTTAAATAAGTGAGAAAAAAGATGGATCTTTCTAATATTTTTATAGGTGACACGACGTGGCCCTTTGTTTTAGAAATATTAATTCGCTGTACTGTCATGTTCATTATCATTATTAGTTTTTTAAGACTATCTGGTAAACGCGGTATACGGCAACTCTCCTTATTCGAACTGGCTATCATTTTATGTTTAGGATCTGCTGCTGGCGATCCTATGTTTACTAAAGATTTACCCATTGCCCACGCATTCGTAGCTTTTATAGTTATTCTTTCATTATATCGTTTTGTTACATGGGGTATGGTAAAACATAAAAAAATTGAAAACTTGTTAGAAGGAAGAGCTCTTTGCGTCGTCAAAGATGGCCTTCTCGTCTATAAAGACTTCCAAAAACAGACATATTCTCATGACGAATTTTTCTCAGAAATGCGCCAGCAAAACGTAGAGCATTTAGGTCAAGTCAGAACAGCACTGCTTGAATCCGATGGTATTTTGAGCTTACTTTATTATGAGGATGAAGATGTTAAATGGGGTCTACCTTTATTCCCAGACGCCTATCGTAAAGCTGATGTACTTAAAATTAATACTTTTTATTCTTGTATGAAATGTGGCGAGACTAAGGTTTTAAATAAACTCGATCAAGAATGTTCTCGTTGTCATCATCATAGTTGGGCTGAATCTTTAAAAACTCGGCGTTTAGGATAAATAAAAAAGTGCTATTTCTAAGAAGTAGAAATAGCACTTTTATTTTAAATATTAATTTTTCATCAATATTTAAATAAGCAAAGCATTATTCAAAAGATTAGTTTAAACCTTTGAACTCAGCTTTACCGCGGTAAGCCGCTTTAGTCATTTCTTCAATACGAAGCAATTGGTTATATTTAGCAACACGGTCAGAACGGCAAAGTGAACCAGTCTTGATTTGACCTGCTGCTGTACCTACTGCTAAATCAGCAATAGTTGAATCTTCTGTTTCACCAGAACGGTGAGAAATAACAGTTGAGTAACCATTTGCTTTAGCAAGGTAGATTGCATCTAAAGTTTCAGTCAATGTACCAATCTGGTTATATTTAATCAGAATTGAGTTACCTACTTTCTCATCAATACCACGTTGTAAAATCTTAGGGTTAGTTACGAATAAATCGTCACCAACTAATTGGATTTTGTCACCAAGAATTGAAGTTAAGTAGCTCCAGCCTTCCCAATCAGACTCGTCAAGGCCATCTTCAATCGAGATAATTGGATATTGATTTACAAGACCAGCTAAGTAGTCTGCAAACTGATGGCTTGTAAATGCGCGGTTGCCTTCGCCTTCTAAAACGTATTGACCATTTTTATAGAATTCTGAAGACGCACAGTCAAGTGCAAGCATCATGTCTGAACCAGCTTTATAACCAGTTTGCTCAATTGCTTGAAGAATTACAGTAATTGCTTCTTCGTTTGAACGAAGGTTAGGAGCAAAACCGCCTTCATCACCTACAGCAGTGTTCAAACCTTGTTTCTTTAGAACTGATTTTAAAGAATGGAATACTTCAGCACCAGCACGTAAAGCTTCAGCAAATGAAGTGAAACCTACAGGCTCAATCATGAACTCTTGAATATCAACAGTGTTATCTGCATGCTCACCGCCGTTCAAGATGTTCATCATTGGAACAGGCATAGTCAAAATTGTTTGACCACGAAGATCTGCGATATATTGGAAAAGAGGGAGTTTCTTTTCTTCAGCAGCAGCGCGTGCAGCAGCCAATGACACAGCCAAAGTTGCATTAGCACCTAATTTTTCTTTGTTTTCAGTACCATCAAGCGCGATCATTGTGTTATCAATGTCTTTTTGCTCAAAAACTGATTTACCCAACAAAGCATCACGAATCAACGTATTTACGTTGTTAACTGCTGTACGAACGCCTTTACCTAAGTAACGTGATTTGTCACCGTCACGAAGTTCTAAAGCTTCACGAGAACCAGTTGAAGCACCAGATGGTGCACATGCACGACCAACCACCCCAGATTCTAAGATGACGTCTGCTTCGATGGTTGGGTTACCACGAGAGTCCAAAATTTCACGTGCACGAATGTCAACGATTTGGCTCATGAACAATTCCTCTGTTGAATGAATAACGCGATGCAAGTTCCTGCATCAATGAGTATCTAACTTTTTGAATCCTTTAACTAAAGTATCCAATTCTTTTAGTTGTGCCAAGAATGGCTCAAGCTGCGACAGGCGCAATGCAGATGGACCATCACATTTTGCTTTGTCTGGATCTGGATGAGACTCTAGGAATAATCCCGCTAAACCTGTTGCCATACCTGCGCGCGCTAAAGTTGTAATTTGAGCACGACGACCACCAGCTGAGTCAGAACGACCACCTGGAGTTTGTAAAGCATGAGTCACGTCAAAGAATACAGGTACATTCATTTCTTTCATGATGTCAAAGCCAAGCATATCTACAACTAAATTGTTATAGCCAAATGCTGAGCCACGCTCACAAAGAATAAGTTTGTCATTTCCAGCTTCTAAACATTTATGCAAAATATGGCGCATTTCATGAGGAGCCAAGAACTGTGCTTTTTTAATGTTGATAATAGCTTGTGTTTTCGCCATTGCTTCAACAAGATCAGTTTGACGGCTTAAGAAAGCTGGAAGCTGGATAATATCAGCGACTTCGGCAACTGGTGCTGCCTGATATGGTTCATGAACGTCAGTAATAATTGGCACATTAAAATGTTTTTTAATGTCGCCTAACCATTCAATACCTTTTTCAAGTCCAGGACCACGGAATGAATGCAAACTAGAACGGTTTGCTTTATCAAAGCTCGCCTTAAATACATAAGGAATATCTAGGCGTTTACAAATATCAATATAAGTTTCAGCAATTTCAAAAGCTAAATCTTTTGACTCAAGTACGTTCATTCCGCCAAATAATACAAATGGCAAATGATTTGCCATTTGTATATCGCCTAAACGTACAACTTCTTGTGGTTTTAATTGTGACATTTAAACTTTCCCAGTTTATTTAAAATCGCATTACTTACTTTTTTGATGCTGTGTTTTCGCAGCGTCAATAAAACTAGCAAATAATGGATGTCCATCACGTGGTGAACTTGTAAATTCCGGGTGGAATTGTACAGCAATAAACCAAGGATGATCAGGAATTTCTACAGTTTCAACTAAATGTTGTGCTGAAGAATAACCTGAAATCTTCATGCCCGCTTGTTCAATCGCCTCAATGAAACGATTATTCATTTCATAACGGTGACGATGACGTTCAGTGATCTCAGCTTTTCCATAGACTTCACGTGTTTTTGTGCCTTCAACCAATTCAGATTTTTGTGCACCTAAACGCATTGTTCCGCCCAAGTCAGACTCAAGACTACGTTGTTGTAATTCACCGCGCTCATCTAACCATTCAGTAATTAAACCAATGAGTGGATATTTTGTAGAACGGTTAAATTCTGTAGAAGAAGCTTCTGGCATACCTGCAACATGGCGAGCATATTCAATAACAGCCAATTGCATACCTAAACAGATTCCTAAGAAAGGAATACGATTTTCACGTGCGTATTGAATAGCTTTCATTTTGCCTTCAGTACCACGCTCACCAAAACCACCTGGAACTAAAATTGCGTCAGCTGTACTTAAAATAGATACGTCTTGGCTTTCAAGCTCTTCAGCATTGACATAATCAATTTGTACTTTTACGCGATTTTTAATACCTGCATGTAACAATGCTTCGTTTACAGACTTATAAGCATCTGGTAATTCAACATACTTACCAACCATAGCTACACGTAAAGTGTATTCAGGGTTCAGTAATGCTTCGACTACATTGTCCCAATCTTCTAGATTTGCTTCTGGAAGATCATTAAATCCAAAACGTTCACAGATCAAATCATCAACGTTTTGTTCATAGAATGTACGTGGAATTTGATAAATCGTTTTCGCATCTTTACATACCACTACAGCGCGTGCTTCTACGTTAGTGAACAATGCAATTTTGCGTTTAGTATCAACATCAACATCATATTCAGTACGGCAGATCAGAATATCTGGCTGAATACCAATTGAAAGTAACTCTTTTACTGAGTGCTGAGTTGGCTTAGTTTTTAACTCTGCTGCTGACTTAATATATGGCAACAAAGTTAAATGCATAAGCATGGTACGTTTATGACCAAGCTCAACCATTAACTGACGAACCGACTCCATGAACGGTAATGATTCGATATCACCTACGGTGCCACCAATCTCTACGATAGCAACATCATAGCCTTCACCTGCGCGAAGAACACGTTCTTTAATATTGTCGGTAATATGAGGAATAACCTGAACTGTACCACCTAAGTAATCACCACGACGTTCTTTATTTAAAACGTCTTGATATACACGACCACTCGTAAAGTTGTTTAGTTTTGTCATTTTAGCGCGACGTAAGAAACGTTCGTAATAACCCAGATCCAGATCGGTTTCTGCACCATCTTCGGTAACAAAAACTTCACCATGCTGGAATGGGCTCATTGTCCCTGGATCGACATTAATATAAGGATCCATTTTAACCATTGTGACTTTTAAGCCACGAGCTTCCAAAAGTGCAGCAACAGAAGCAGCAGAAATACCTTTACCTAGCGATGAAACCACACCACCAGTGACAAAAATAAAATGGGTCATTAAGTTTCTCGTACAATCAAGCCGAAATCGGCCTACAATGTTTGGCAATTTTACTGTACTCTGCCCCTATAAAGCAAAGTCAAACCGCATCAATTCAAAGAACAATAAACAACTGGTTATTCTATCAGCATTTTTAACAAAAAATTAGCTCAATCTGACATGATTTTTTCATTGCTATTTACTGTTATAATGCCAACTCCTCAATTAAATGTTGTTTTGGGCAATGGCAAATAAAAAACTTTTAATCTGTGCTGCAATTGCGGCTGGACTATTGTTAACCGCATGCGTTAAAAAAGAGACACCGAAAGAAGAAGAGCAAGACAAGGTTGAAACTGCTGTTTCAGAACCTCAACCAGCGAAGCCTGCAAAATTTGAATCTTTAGAGAGTGTAGACACTCACCAAGAAGCTCAAATTCCAGCGCAACCACAAGTTGAAGTTCAGCGTGAAGAAACAACCAATACTACAACTGAAATTCGTCGCGAAACTCGTCCTGCGCATTCTGCTGAATCTTCACAGACACAAGTTGCTGAACAACCTAAATCTGAGACACCTAAAGTAGAACCAAAACCTGAAAAAAAATCTGAGCCTAAAGCAGAACCAAAACCTGAAAAAGCTCAGCCAAAACCTGCTAAGGCAACTGAGCCTGCAAAGACAGAAGATGACGCAGTTGCTGCTGCAATTGCTGCTGCAACACCAGCACTTAAAAACTAATCTTCTGTTCAATAATGCCCAAATTAACTATTTAATTTGGGCATTTATATAATCTTCATAATATAAATAAATTTAATCCCTTTCTTTTTTATCTTTAAAGCTCCCCTGTCTGTCATTTTAGGACAATCTATTTTCAATCATTCAAAAATCATTGACTCCAATCTTGTCTGCTTATACTTTTTACATCAAGTTCCTTTTTGGAACTTAAATTAAAAGAAGATTGGAGCAAGAAAATGAATACAGCTTTAAACCGTGTACCGGCCTCTTTTCCTGTGCGTCGCATGGACTACAATTTTGAAAATATTCCACGTTATTGGTGCAATAATGAGCCTTCACTCACCCACTATTTCACAGGTCTTTCTACTTTATTTCCCGAAGGAGAATCGTATTTTGTTAGATCTGTGCGTGCGTTACGTGCTAAAGCTAAAGAAAATAAAATTTTAGACAGAGAAATAGGTGCATTTATTGGTCAAGAGGCAATGCATTCTAAAGAACATCATGCTTTTCATGTCAGTGCGCAGCAATATGGTTTAAATCCAGAGTCATTAGAAAAAGCGACAGGCATTGTTCTTAAAGCTATTGAGAAAGTTTTTAGTAAAAAATGGAATTTGCTTGTAACAGTAGGTTTGGAACATTACACAGCAGTACTGGTAGTCAGCATGATGCAATCGGTAAATGAGCTTATGACTGATACAACTATTCGTAACTTATGGTTATGGCATAGTGTAGAAGAAACCGAGCATAAAGCTGTTGCATTCGACTTATATCAGTATTTATATGGCAACGGATTAGGTGCTTATATTCCTCGTATTTCAGTTTTTACTTTTAGCTTAATTCTGATCACTGCTTTTTTAACCGTTTACCAAATTGTTTTAATGAAACGGGATAAACAACTGGCTAACTTCAAATCTTGGCGCAACTTTTTTAGCTTTGCTAGCAAACAATATAAAGTTTTGATTCCTAAATTTCTTGAATATTATCGTTTTGATTTCCATCCTAACCAAACAGATGAAAAAGCTTTAGTTGCTGCCACTAAAATAAAAATTGGTATAAATGATAAAACTCCACTCTTATCTTAAGAGGTAAAAAATAAAGCCCAGACTTTGGGCTTTATTTATGCATTTGATGATTGTCTATTTATTACGTTCAATTAAAAAATAATCAGACATCAGACGTGCGGCCCATGACGTGCTACGCCATCCTTCATAAAATGCGCAATGACTTCCTTTTTTAGTTGTCACTACAGCCACCGTACTCATTTGCTGAATTGGCTCTTTGTAAGGCTCTAAATTTTTAATAGAACAAACAGGGTCATCTTCCGCGTTCAGAATCATTAATGGAATTTTAATATTCTCAAAAACATAAATCGGGTTAATAGATTTACAGTAAGTCTCATAATCTTGAAAACCAGCCATTTCGAAGTATTCTTTTTCAAATTCTTCTAAATTGGTTGTCGATAAGACTTTTTCTAAAGATGCTATTTTGCTCCACGTATTTTGATACGGATAAATAAAATACTTAAAGAGCTTTTTAGTCATCATTTTACTATAAAAAGGATGAACATTTTTAAAACCAATTTCAGTGTTATAACCCGGGCACATCGCAAAAGCAGCTTTAAAAGGTGTATCTTCGCCTTGTTCACCCAAATAGCGAACAAGCAGACCTGTACCTGCTGATGAACCTACCGCATATAAGTCCGATGCCGGAAATAGACTTTGAATATGATTAAGCTGTTCTTTTAGATCACGCGTAGATCCAAAAAGAGAAATTTGCGGCACAGGCATTGGCAAACCAGCGTGACCACGGCGTAGACACAGTGCAATTCGCCAGCCAGTATATTGATTTAAATCACGTACCAACTCACGCATACTCTCAGGTGTACCTGTAATGGTATGCATAATTACAACCGTTGGTGTATCTGCTGGTAAATTGTAACCATACCAAGCAATTGCGGTAACACCTCCGTCATTCATAGTGAGTTGATCAATCCGATCATATTCCAGCTTTATTGTCTGTTTTCTAATAAGATCAAAATAGAGTAAATGGACATGGCTGTTCGTCAACCAAGGCGTAGGACGGTATTTCTGTTTAAGTTGAGGGAGCTTATCCAACACATCTTTAATTTGTCCTTGAGGATCATAATAAACTTTTGGATGCTCAGCACCTACCACTAAATCGAACAGCTCTGAACCGAAATCTTTAATTTTATTAAAAACAGATATGCCCATATCCAATGACTACCTATGACTATGAGTTAAATGATTGCCGCACCAAAGCAGCAACCTGCTTTCCCCAAATTGCGTAAACTTCCTTACTAGGATGAAAACCATCACTTGCCATTGGCCAATTCATGGCTTGAAAAGTTTCAATATCGTATTGAAGAAACTCAAATTGGCTCTGTGGCGCCAACCATTGTTGTAATTTTTGATTCATTTGCTCTGCATATTGTCCAAACAACCAAGCCAAAGGATTAGGTAAAGCTGGGAAATGTTGCATTGGAGGCACGCCAGAAACAATAATCAGCTTTGGCTGAAATCGTTTCTGAATATGATCAAATAACTGCTTCTGTTGTTTGACCCATGATTTAGCCGAGGTCAGCTTTGTGACATCATTTACACCAATAGATGTCACAATCACATCATACTTCTGCTCTTCTAAATGCTGCAAAGCATGAAAAACTTGTCGAGTCGTATCACCCGTTTTAGCATGAAGTTTCCACTCTAGGGAAAATTCATTTTGCAGTTCCTGAACAATTGCACCAGATAAGGCATCTTTTTGTGTTTCTACACCCACACCTGCTGCTGCAGAATCTCCTAAAATAAGCAGAGATAAAGGCTTGCCTTGACCAATGCTACCTTCTCGTTCACCTTTGGCTTCTGCTAAACGTGGCGTGTTCTTTCGAACTTTACTGCCTTGTACAAATAATACGGGCAGTAAAAGCAATGTTGAAAGTTTTAACCACATTTTATATACCTCAAGACTCTTAGGCTATTTAACAAAATTATTGCGGTTTGAATTGAGCAATTCTTATACCCATTTGCTCAGCCAATGCAGCTAAACCACTCATTGGGCGAATCATTACTTCAAAATCAATAATTTTACCGTGCTCATTAAAACGGATCATATCAATCCCTTTCAATGATTTATCCCCTACATTCGCACTAAACTCGAGCACCACATTTTCGCCATCTTCCGTGTAAAACTCACGATGATATGTAAAGTTTTCGAATACCTGAATCACGTTAGTAAGAATAAAGAAAACAACCTGTCTCCCTTCATACGGTTTATAAGCCACTGGTGAACGGAAAACGACTTCATCTGCCAGCAAATCATTTAAGTTCGATAAGTCATTTGATTGAATCATGTCGTGCCATTTTTCTAATGACTGTTTCGTTGTTTCAAGTGTCATTTTTCTTTTCCTTCAAATTGGTTTTAGTAGTGAGCATTCTCTTATTCAAGACAATGCTCACTCCACTCATTAAAGAACCGCTGCTAGTTCAGCGCCTTGACGAATTGCACGTTTAGCATCCAACTCACCTGCTTCTTTAGCACCACCAATCAAATGAACATTTTTGCCATCTGCTTTTAATTGGTCATACATAGCAGTAAATGATTCTTGACCCGCACAAATCACCACGTTATCAACCTCAAGTACTGTTGGTTTTCCATCAACAGTAATATGAAGACCTTGATCATCGACTTTGTCATACTGTACGCCTGCCAACATTTTCACATTTCTGTTCTTAAGACCTGCACGGTGAATCCAACCAGTCGTTTTACCTAGTCCCGCACCAACTGAAGAAGCTTTACGCTGTAACAAATAGATTTCTCGTTCAGAAGCTTCAACTTTCGGCTGCTTTAAACCACCAACATGCTCATAGTGAGTATCAATCCCCCATTCTTCATAGAACTTTTCAGGATTTAAACTGCCACTTTCACCTTCATGGATTAGGTACTCAGCTGTATCAAAACCAATACCCCCTGCACCAATAATGGCAACACGCTGACCTACCGGTACACGCTCTTTAAGCACTTGTAAGTAGCTCAACACTTTTGGATGATCAATACCTTCAAATTGCAATTGACGAGGCGTTACGCCCGTTGCAACTACAATCTCATCGAAGCCTGATTGACTTAACTCTTCATAAGTTGCCTTATGATTTAATACAAGCTCAATGTTTGGGCGTAATTCAATTTGACGATTAAAATAACGTAGTGTTTCGTAGAACTCTTCTTTACCTGGTACAGTTTTAGCGATATTAAACTGACCACCAATTTGATGGCTTGCTTCAAAGATTTTAACTTGATGTCCGCGATCAGCTGCATATACAGCAAAACTGAGACCTGCTGGTCCTGCACCAATGACAGCGATATTCTTCTGATTTTGAGCTTCTTTAAAAATCAGTTCAGTTTCATAACATGCACGAGGGTTAACTAGACATGTTGCGATTTTCATAGAGAAAATGTGATCAAGACAGGCTTGGTTACAGCCAATACATGTATTGATTTCATCACTACGACCTTCACTGGCTTTTAGAACAAACTCAGGATCTGCAAGCATTGGACGTGCCATTGAAACCATATCTGCATGACCCGATGCTAATACATGCTCAGCCATTTCAGGTGTATTAATACGGTTTGAGGTAATTAATGGAACTGAAACTTCGCCTTTTAATTTTTCGGTGACCCAAGTAAATGCAGCTCTTGGTACTTTTGTGGCAATTGTTGGAATACGGGCTTCATGCCAGCCAATACCCGTATTAATAATGGTAGCGCCTGCTTTTTCAATCGCTTTAGCAAGCTGAATCACTTCTTCTAAAGTAGAGCCGCCTTCAACCAAATCAAGCATTGATAATCGGTAAATAATAATAAAGTTTTCACCAACTATTTCACGTGTGCGTTTTACGATCTCAATAGGAAAACGAATGCGGTTTTCATAGCTACCACCCCATTCATCGTCACGATGGTTTGTTCTAGCTGCAATAAATTCGTTAATTAAATACCCTTCAGAGCCCATAATTTCAACGCCGTCATAGCCGGCATATTGAGCAAGCTTCGCACAGTTTGCAAAGTCATCAATGGTTTGTTGAACCTCAGCAGAAGTCATTGCTTTAGGTTTAATTGGGTTAATTGGTGCTTGAATTGCCGAAGGTGCAACAATTTCTGGCTGATAAGAATATCGGCCTGTATGTAATATTTGTAATGCAATCTTTCCGCCAGCAGCATGGACCGCTTCGGTAATGACTTTATGTTTTTCGGCTTCTTCTGTGCTATCCAACTTAGAAGCATGAGCAAAGGTTAAACCTGCTTCATTTGGCGCAATACCACCGGTTACGATTAATCCTACATCCCCTTTAGCACGTTCCGCATAAAAAGCCGCCATGCGCTCATAACCACCGGGCGCCTCTTCTAGACCAACGTGCATAGACCCCATCAATACGCGATTTTTTAATGTCGTAAAACCTAAATCTAATGGTTTTAATAAATGTGGATATAACGACATAACAACTCCTTGGCTTGCTAATCTGCTTGCTTAATGCAACTTGTTGCACAAATTTATAATCAAATTTTGACTTTTATGCAACATGTTGCATAATCTTATGAGTCACACTTTACTTTTGCTTACAAACGGATTGCCATGTCACTTCCTCATGTTTTACTGACCAGCTTATTAGAACGACCAAGTACAGGCTTTGAACTTGCCCGCCGTTTTGACCGTTCTATGGGCTTTTTCTGGAATGCCACACATCAACAAATTTATCGTGAACTCAATAACATGCTTAAAAAAGGCTGGGTCTCTACTTTAGAAAATGAGATGGATAGTGGCCGAAAAAAAACTTATCAGGTCGAACAACTTGGCCGTATAGAACTCGCTTCATGGATGACACAGCAAAGTGAACCTGCACAGCTTAGAGATGACTTAATGGTAAGATTGCGTGCTGAGGCGCAATTGAGCAATAATCAAATATTACCCGAACTGTTACGACATCTTGGTTTACACCAAGAAAAGCTCAAGCTTTACCAAAGTATTTACGATAAAGATTTTAAAGATAGCGATGACTTGAATGATCGAGTGCTATATATCCACAAAATGATTTTGGAACTTGGTATTACCATGGAAACTGAGTGGATTAAATGGTTAGAACAAGTCATTCCTCAATTAAAACTTTTTGCTCAAGATAACGTATCTGGAGAATAACCATGCCGTATTACACCATGCTCGATCAGGAAAGTTTATTTGTACGCCGTGTTGGTCGTGGTGAACCGGTATTAGTATTATCTGGCTTAGGTATGCAGAGTTGGCAATGGCTACCGTTTATCTATGCAAATCGCAAAGAATATGAGTTCATTATTCCTGACTGGCGTGGTTTTGGCGGTTCAAAAAATTGTGCAATTCCCGACCAAGATGCCATATCAAGTCACTGGCAAGATGTTGCTCATTTAATTGAGCAATTAAAACTTGAGAACTTTATTTTAATGGGTTACTCAATGGGTGCCACTACTGCAATGCATGGCATGAAGCATGCCCATCTCGCACAGCAGTTAAAAGCGTATTTACACATAGATCAGACACCAAAAATATCTGTAGATTCGACATGGCAATATGGTTTATTCGGCCCTTTACATGCCCAATTCAAACAACTACTCAATGATATTTATCAATTATTATCAAAGCACAAAAATGCTAAGTATCTTTATGAATTAGCGCTTCCAGACCGCCAAGAACTAGTACGTTTATGGGTAGATTTTATTGAATTGCAAAGTAGCAATCCATTTAGTCCTTTTGTTTTTAAAACTGCATTAAAACAACCATTTTTACAGAAGTATTTATTACCGATTCAACGATTAGACTATTTATTTTGGTATGTCGAAAATTATCTTTTTCACAATGAAGATTATCGTGAAGCACTTCAGCAACTACAGTGTCCAACAACTTTCTTTATTGGGCGTAATTCGACACTCTATCCAGAAACGGGGCAAACACTAATTGCACATAGTGTCGAACATGCAAAAACAATTTATTTTGAGCGTTCAGGCCACACGCCATTATTAACCGAGCCAAAAAAATTCGGTCATGAAATCACGACGTTCTTGTCTGAGCTTAAACAAGCTTCGTAAAATAAAAAAAGGATCTGCTAAAACAGATCCTTTTTTAAACCTACAATTCATTAAGCAGAATGAGCTAACTCATTTGCTTTTAATTGTTCAGCAACACTTAATAAAAGTTGTTCAGTTTTATCCCATCCTAAACAACCATCTGTCACTGACTGACCATAAGTCATTTCACATGAAATCTTCTGGTTACCATCAACTAAATGACTTTCAATCATGACACCCTTCACCTGAGTTTTTAAGCGTTCAGCAACGATTTGCTGCAAAACCTCTGGCTGACGCAAAGGGTCTTTACCACTGTTGCCATGACTACAGTCAATGACTAAGGCAGGAAGATTTTGTTTATGTTTTTCACGTATTGCCTGAATTGAAGCTAAATCATAATTAGGACCATGATTCGCTCCACGCAAAATTAAATGTGGCAATGGGTTACCAGCACTCTGAATGACAGAAGGTAAACCTTGCTGATTCATACCTAGAAACTGGTGCTCATTTTGTGCCGACTGAATAGCATCTAAAGCAATTTGAATTGAGCCATCTGTACCATTCTTGAAACCAATACTGTATGGCATGTGACTTGAGATTTCACGGTGAATTTGAGACTCGCTGGTACGAGCACCAATTGCGCCCCAAGCCAACAAATCATCAAAATAACCCGTTGCCATTGGACTTAAAATTTCGCTCGCAATCGGCAAACCCTTTTCAATAATTTGTAAATAAAGCTCACGTGATTTTTCTAAACCTAATTGTAGATTAGATGATCCATCAAGATTTGGATCATACATATAACCTTTCCAACCTACAGTTGTACGCGGCTTTTCAATATAAGCACGCATTACAATGAATATTTGATCTTTTACTTTTTCTTGTAATTTTTGCAGTTTTTCTGCGTATTCAAGAACCGCAACTGGGTCATGAATTGAACATGGTCCTGTAATAACCATTAAGCGCTGATCTTTACCAGCTAGAATATTTTGAATAATTTGACGGTGTTCTGCAATTTGACGTGCGAAGGTCTGCACAAGCGGATATTTAGCTTTTAACTGGACAGGCAAACTAACTGGTGTTTCTTTTGTATTACTTTGAGTTAGTAGAGTATTTAAAGCATTCATTGGTCTTTTCCTTTGGACTGAAACCGAATCAGTCCGATCATTTATTTGAGCGTTTTGGATCTATTCGTTGGCAAAGGTAGGCAAAAGTAAAACCAATAAAAGTTGCTAAAGTATGAATAAGTCATGTTGTTCATTTTGAGTTCCTCGATTTGAAAAAGATAAAGCATAAAAAAACCTGATCGGGGTTGCCGATCAGGTATTAACTGTGATGGGCAACTTTCGTGCCCGAATACGCTCAGGCAACTATCTAAATTGCCAGAAATAAAAGTAAGCGTTAGAATTCACAGATTGATTTAACATCTTTATCTCAAATATTAAAAAATGTTCCTTAAATCTAAAATACGCATTGTTGATGAGTTTGACAAGTATTTTTTGCGAAAATATTTCTTATTTTTCACTTAAAACTTAACTGACCACTTTCATAATTAACGAATTAATCCTTGCGGCTGTAAAATAATCAAACTTGCACCACAAAGCACAATAAAGCCACCTAAAATATCCCATCTCGTTAAAGCAACCTGATCTACAAAACGCAGCCACATCAGCGCAGTAAAAATATAAATACCACCATAGGCCGCATAAATTCGTCCAGAGGCTGCTGGATGTAATGTAAGTAACCAGACAAAGACAGCTAAACTTAAGACTGTCGGCAACCACAACCAAGCGGACTTCCCTTCTTTTAGAATAAGATAAGGAAAGTAACACCCTAAAATCTCAGCGATTGCAGTAATAATAAATAACCCGAACACACTGAGTATTCGGGTTATAGAAAGACTATCAATTAACATAAATTAAGCTGGTTCTGCCGTATGGTGATCTTCAAAAACTTCAAGTTTTAGGCCAACTGCTTTGCCATCTTCTTTCTTCACTGATACCGCCACATTACCGCCATGATCTGCAAGTTCACCAAACAAAATCATTTCAGCTAATGGTTTCTTCAAGTGTTCTTGAATAAGACGTTGCATTGGGCGAGCACCCATTAAACGGTCATAACCATTGGTTGCTAACCAGTCACGCGCACTTTGATCTACATCTAGAACTACACGTTTTTCATCTAGCTGTGCTTGTAATTCTGTTAAGAACTTATCAACTACAGATTCAATCACTGTGGTTGGTAAAGCTTTAAACTGAATAACACTGTCTAAACGGTTACGAAACTCCGGTGAGAATGCACGTTTCATTGCTTCTTGATTGTCCGAGCTATGGTCTTGCTCGGTAAATCCAATGCTTGCACGAGAAATACTTTCTGCACCAATGTTTGTAGTCAATACAATAATGACATTTCTGAAGTCTGACTTACGGCCATTATTATCAGTCAACGCACCATGATCCATGATTTGCAACAACAGGTTAAACACATCAGGATGTGCTTTCTCAATTTCATCCAGTAATAAAACACAATGTGGATTTTTATGGATCGCATCTGTGAGCAAACCACCTTGATCATAACCTACATAACCCGGAGGAGCACCAATTAAGCGAGAAACAGCATGACGTTCCATATATTCAGACATATCGAAACGAACAAGCTCAACGCCTAACAATTTCGCTAATTGCTTAGTGACTTCAGTTTTACCAACACCCGTCGGACCAGCAAATACAAAGCTACCAACAGGCTTGTCTGGTGATTTCAAACCAGCACGTGACAACTTGATTGCAGAAGCCAATGCAGTGATTGCTTCGTCTTGACCAAAAACAACACGTTTTAGGTCACGCTCAAGATTTTCAAGTACTGATTTATCATCTTTAGACACAGTCTTAGGCGGAATACGCGCAATTTTAGAAACGATGTCTTCAATATTTTCAACAGTAATTAAGCTGTCTTCACTTTCTGCTTTTAAGCGGCGCTGTGCACCTGCTTCATCAATGACATCAATTGCTTTATCTGGCAAGAAACGATCATTAATAAATTTCGCAGAAAGCTCAACCGCAGAAACCAAAGCTTTGTCGTCATACTGTACGTGGTGGAAATCTTCAAACTTAGTTTTCAAGCCACGTAAAATATCAATAGTTTCAGAAATGCTTGGTTCATTTACATCAATTTTTTGGAAACGACGAGATAACGCATGATCCTTTTCAAATACCTGACGATATTCTTGGAAAGTAGTTGAACCGATGCAACGTAAAGTACCATTTGCCAAAGCTGGTTTAATGAGATTCGATGCATCCATAGTACTGCCCATACTTGAGCCAGCGCCAATGATCATATGAATTTCATCAATGAATAAAATCGCGTTTGGATTTTTCTTCAAAGCATTCAGCAATTGTTTTAAACGTTTTTCAAAATCACCACGGTATTTTGTACCCGCGACCAATGCACCAATGTCGAGGCTATAGACTTCTGCATTGCTTAGTGGTTTTGGTGCTTTACCATTTACAATGAGCCATGCAAGGCCTTCTGCAATTGAAGTTTTACCTACACCTGGATCACCCACTAGTAATGGGTTGTTTTTACGACGGCGGCAAAGAATTTGTGCTGTACGCTCAATTTCTTTTTCACGACCAATGAGTGGGTCTGTTTTTCCTTTTTGCGCTTCAACATTTAAATTGAGCGTATAAAGTTCCAATGGCCCAGCATTGCCTGAGTTGCTTTCACCCTCAATGTCTTCAACTTCTTCTTCAACCTGAACTTCGTCTTTACGTGTCCCATGAGACAAGTATTGAGTCAAAGTCAAACGATTAATTTGATGACGTTTAAGTAAATAAACAGCAAAAGAATCACGCTCTGAGTACATTGCGACCAAAACATCCGCACCTTCGACAGTACGATCACCACCACTTGATTGCACGTGGAAAATTGCACGTTGCAAAATGCGGTCAAAACTTTCTGTTGGATGTGGAGCTTGCTCGCTATTTTCGCCAAGCTTAGGAGTATGTTGTTCTACATATTCTTCTAATTCTTTACGTAAAGAAACAATATCAGCTCCGCATGCCTTTAATGCATTCACAGCCGAATCGTTATCGAGTAAGGCTAATAGTAAGTGTTCAACTGTAAGAAACTCATGTCTCTTTTGACGAGCCATGCTAACAGCCAAACGTAATGATACTTCTAATTGACGACTGAGCATGTGACCCCCTTATGCTTTAGGCTCAATCTGGCAAAGTAATGGATGACCTTGCGATCGAGCGTAATTATTAACAAGGTTTGCCTTGGTTTCCGCGATGTCTCTTGGATATACCCCGGCAGTACCTTTACCTTCATAGTGTACTGTTAGCATTACTTGAGTTGCTTGGTCAAGATTCATTGCAAAGTATTGTTGTAAAATTTCAATTACAAAGTCCATTGGCGTGTAATCGTCGTTCAATAATACTACTGCATATAAGGGTGGACGCTTGAGTTCGGGAGGTGCTGTTTGAACAACAACCTCTCCGTCATGATCTTCGTTTTGCGAATCACTTAAGCGTGGATTGAAGTGCCAATCGACATAGCCAGACTGCTGAAAAGAAGCCTTAATATCTTTTAAATTTGTTTGACGCTTATTTGTTCGCATATGATGTTACTATTGTGAATTTGCTTCAGCTTGAGGAATTTCTGCAACAAAAGCAGAAGGTGTTTCGACAGGTTTACCACGCTGCCAACTAAAACGTTTAATTACTGGTGTCTCAGAACCACCTGTTAAACGCACTTCAATATATTGAGGTGTAAAGCCCTTAGGCATGGTCCAACGGCCAGTCAAACGCTCAAAATCAGTGAAGTTAAAGTTCTTATCTTCAAGTGGCACAACCAAGACTTCAGTATCTTTAATCAGTCTTATTTCAACTGAACCTGAAGCACGGCGTTTGCTTGGGCTAACTTGCACCAGATCAAGCTGATATTCATAAGCATTTTCTGGTAGTGGTTTAATTGCCAAATCCTGAATGGTTAAGCTTAAACCACCACGTTGTCTTAAAATTTCACGGTAGATATTACTCATACCTTGTTGTTGTGTTTTATCAGCATTGGCTTGATTAAGTGCTGTAAACAAGTCATTCGCATTTGTAACAGCAACATCACGCTCTTGTACAGCAGCATTCAGGCTTTTGTTGACTGCATCTAACGCTGTTTTTTGTTTTTGCACCACTTCAACCAATTGCTCTGCATCTGCATCGTAACCTACAACAGTTAAACCTTGACGGTGCCCAATTGTATAGCCGAGCGCAAAACAACCACTCATTAAAATAGCAGCACCAATAAACAAAGGCTTATTGGTGTTTAAAAATTTTTTCTTTTGCAACGAACTTTCTACAGAAGTCGTCTGTTCCGAGTTTTGCATCGTCATCTCAGTGTTTAAGATCAGAGTCAAGACACACATTTAAATCGAAATTTAAATGTGTGTGAAGCAAAAAAGAGTTTTTTATGGTAATAAACCAATCCCTTGTAAGCCTTCGTCTTCATTAAAGCCAAACATAAGGTTCATATTTTGTACAGCTTGACCAGATGCACCTTTTACAAGATTATCTTGAGCCGCCAAAATAATGAGTTTATTTGGTTGTGGTTTATATAAAGCAATACGTAATTCATTTGCTCCACGCACACTGCGTGTTTCAGGTGAACTATTCGCAGGCATGACATCCACAAATTTTTCATTTGCATAGAAGTTTTCATACAAAGCTTGTAAGTCTGCTTGCTTACCTGCCTCAGTCAAGTCCACATAAATTGTACTCAACATACCGCGAATCATTGGTACCAAATGCGGTACAAATAAAAGACTATCAAACCCACCTTTTTGCCCAGCAATATTTTCTAATGCTTCGACAATCTCTGGATGGTGACGGTGACCTGCAACACCATACGCTTTAAAGTTATCGGCATTTTCACTGTAAATCATGCCTAAGCTTGCTTTACGGCCAGCACCAGAAACACCTGATTTTGCATCAATAATAATATTCTTGGTTTCAATCAATGCTTGTGCAGATTTTAAAAGTGGAGCCAAACCTAATTGAACAGTTGTTGGGTAACAACCTGGATTACCAATGACTTGAGCCTGTTTAATTTTTTCACGATTTAACTCAGTTAAACCATAAACAGAATCTTTTAGTACGTCTGGGCACGTATGTTCCATGCCATACCATTTTTCAAACTGTTCAAGATTTTGCAAACGAAAGTCCGCTGCCAAATCAATAACTTTGGTCCCTGCTTCGATCAAATCTTTTGCATGCTGCATCGCAACACCATGTGGGGTCGCAAAGAATACAACATCACATTCTTTTAATGCATCAATGTTTAAATCTGAAAATTGAAGATCTGTATGCCCACGTAAGTTTGGGAACATATCAGCAACTGGTTTGCCTGCTTCTGTACGTGAAGTCAGAACTCGAACCTGCGCTTTTGGATGTCGTAATAAAATACGTAATAGTTCAACGCCTGTATAACCAGTTCCACCAACAATTCCGACAGAAATCACGTGCATTACCTCAAATATTGAATCTATACTTGCGGTAGTATGACAGGATGTCCAGGCTTACAAAACCATTTCATGCTTGGTAATTTTAATTTTTTTATTTTTTAGCGTTAATTACATAGCACTTGCTGGTCTGTCAGAACCAAACAAATATCAGTAAATAAATACCAGATCCATTTTTGGAGAGCTAGGATGCTTGATCAATCAAAACAAACAAAGTTGTGCACTTATCTCGGCCTTAGTACTTTAATTTTAAGCGTAGCCCTTGTTGGATGTGGTGGTGGCAGTAGTAGCGGAGGTTCATCTAGTACCCCAACACCAACTGTGCCAACTCCTGAAGTTATGACAGATTTTACGCTTAAAACCCCTGTCGAAATGCGCAATGTTCAACTCAAAGTCTATGACAATACCGACAATAGTATTTTGATTGATACCCAAGTTGCCAGTTTAACAAGTTATAATATTAAACTTCCAAGTACCAAGTTGAATCGGCTTTATCGAGTAGAAGTCACAACTCAAGCTTCATCTCAAGTATTTGATCCAATTAATTCTAAATATGAGAGTATTTCTGGCGTCTACCACGCTTTTATTACCCCAAGTTCAATAAGTAATAAAACTCAACTGATTAGTCCAAGTTCAGAAGCAATTTATCAACGCGCTGTAATCCGATCAGGACAACTTCCACAAGAAACGATAGATCCAACCCGTATTGAACAATCACATGTTGATTTGGCTTCTCAAGATGTTTACAACGCCCTTATTAGCGCGTTTAAAGATGCTGCCATTCCAAGCTTAAGCCCAGCTAGCCCACTGACTGTGCTAAATTTATTACAGTATTCAACAAAGCAACCAAGTAGTTATGTAGATAGCTATCTGAGCTTTGGATATTTACAATATTGGAATACGATTCATGGCAATGTGAATACTTATCAAGAACTGACTAATAGCCTTGCAACCGATTTAAAAGATGGATATTTAGACGGCAAAAAACTTATTGGTGACAATACAAGCATGACACCTATTTTTAGCCCATCGCCAGATAATATTGACCCTGTAAAAAATACGCTTTTGGACATTGCAGCCAATCAAAAAGCAACTCGTGATTATTTTGCTACCAATTTAAAAGCTGCCACATTGCAATTAGCAGATTCACAAAGTCAGTCCAGTTTAGATCAAACTGGATATGCTCTTTTGCAGAAAAAACTCTATTCTGGTGTTGTGCCTTCTGGAAATACGACTGACTTTTTCCGTATAGATGGTGCGGGTGATTACCGACGTGCTGTTGGTTTTAGTGGTACTACGGCGACTTGTAATGGTTCGGCTTATCCGTGTAAACAAGGTTTAACCAGCATCAATATAGCTGACCCTAAACTCCCAGCCACAGACTATTTAGTCGGTCACTATGAAAACAGCGCATCGGGCTGCCAACTTAATTTCCGTGCAAATGGCCAAATTGAGTTAATTCAAGGCTCACAAAGTTATCGTTCTGCTTTGAGTGCAGATAGTACAGACAACTTACTGCAAACAGACGCTGCAAGTTATAGTTACTTACTTAACTCAAGCTCATCTGAACCCAACAATTCAACACAGCAATATAATTTTATACAGCTACATATTAAAGCGAACAAAATTGTTAGTGCTCAAGCAGGCCTCGATAGCCGCAAAGCACCGGATGTATTACAGACAATACAATTAGAATGTAGCTTTAACTAAGCTGTGACATACCACCACGCAGGCAATGGATTACCTTTTAATTGTCTGCGATGCTGCATATAGTGAGGGTCGAACTTTGCAACTTCGGCCCAAAATGCAGGGCTATGGTCGAAGTGTTTGGTGTGTGCTAACTCATGAATACAAACATAACGGGTAATTTGGGCTGGCATAAGAACCAGTCCTGCATGCAACATAATATTATGCTGACTACTACAACTTCCCCAACGTGTTTTAGGACGTCGAATTGCACATTCGGCATAACTTAACCGTGTTTTTTGACTAAGTTCTGACAAAAGAAGTGGCAACTCTTGTTTGGCATAAGCAATCACAGCATTTTGTAAAGCTTGATAAGGTTGTTGATCTTTAATAAATAAATAATTATTTTCCCAATCAAATTGAAAAATACGATGTTGCTTTTGTACCACAATTTGAAAAGGCTGTTCTCTATTGAAAAAAGAAATTTCTGAAGGAATCTTAAACGACGTAGACTGAACGTGTTGCTGTTTACTCCACGTCTCGATCAGCCATTGTTCAGACTGCGCCAAAAACTGCTGAATTTGTTTCTTACTACAAAATAACGGTACAGTCAGTCGTATAGACGCAGGCTCAACACGTAAGCGCAATTTTCTTGCCCTTACGTGACGAACAATTTTAATTTCTGGCATTTCCACAGACATTACTGTGCAGTACGCTCTTCAATACCATTATTTGTCGCAACAATTGCAATTGTTGCAGGGTTTAACGCAAAAATACCGTTAGTCACAACACCCGGAATATTATTGATGGTCTTTTCCAAATCAATTGCGTTTAAGATGTTCAAATTAAATACATCTAAAATCACATTACCATTGTCTGTTACTACACCTTCACGATAAACCGGATCACCGCCTAAGCTGACCAATTTACGAGCTACAGCAGAGCGCGCCATTGGAATCACTTCTACTGGTAATGGGAAATCACGACCAAGTTGATCAACCCATTTCGAATCATCAACGATACATACAAATTTTTTAGCAATTGAAGCTACAATTTTTTCACGAGTTAATGCTGCGCCGCCGCCTTTAATCATATGCATGTGACGATCAATCTCATCTGCACCGTCAACATAAGCATCAAGGCTGCCTACATGGTTCATATCAACCACTTCAATACCTAATTTTTTAAGACGATCTGCTGTTGCTTGCGAACTTGCCACAGCTGCCTCTAATTGTAGTTCAGGTAATAAATCAATTAAAAAATTTACAGTACTTCCAGTTCCTACCCCCAAAATGCCACCTTTGGGTAAGTGTTTTAAAGCAGCTTTAGCAGCAGCTTGTTTCTTTTCATCTTGGGTTGCATATAGGCTCATTACATCACTCAACTATTTTTTGACATTTATGCGCCAATAATCGGCGCAAATGCACAAGGGTTTGCTACAATAATTTCCTATTTTAAACTGTTATAGGGAAGATGAACATGCTGTCTCGTGTGGTACGACAAATTTTACAAGCAACGGTTTATGATGTTGCAATTGAAACACCTCTCGAAGCAGCTCCACGAATTAGTCAAAAATTAAATAATACAATTCGTTTTAAGCGTGAAGATTTACAACCTGTTTTTTCTTTTAAATTACGCGGTGCTTATAACCGTATTAGTCAAATACCGAAAGATCAACTTGAGCGTGGTGTAATCTGTGCATCTGCAGGCAACCATGCGCAAGGCGTGGCATTGTCTGGTCAACGTTTAGGCATTCCTGCAATTATTGTTATGCCAAGTACAACTCCTGACATTAAAGTTCAAGCAGTTAAACGCTTGGGTGGTCAAGTTGTATTACATGGTGATAGTTTTGATGTAGCAAATAAATACGCTCAGCAACGTGCCGAAGTTGAAGGTCTTGTATTCATTCCACCCTATGACGATGAACTTGTTATTGCTGGTCAAGGCACCATTGCAAATGAAATCTTACGTCAATGGCGTGATGTAGAATATGTGTTTGTTGCTGTAGGTGGTGGTGGTCTAATTTCAGGCGTAGCAGCTTATCTTGGTGAAGTTGCACCCCATGTGAAAATTATTGGCGTTGAATATGAAGAGTCTGCTTGCTTAAAAGCAGCACTAGAAGCAAATGAACGTGTAATTTTGCCACATGTAGGCTTATTTGCAGACGGTACTGCTGTTGCACAAATTGGTGCTTTGCCGTTTGATATTATTCGTCTTCGCAAATCTGATAACTCAGGTCCAATTGTTGACCCAGACATTGTGACTGTAAATACAGATGAAATCTGTGCTGCAATTAAAGATACTTTTGATGAAAACCGTAGCATTGTTGAACCATCAGGTGCAATGGCGTTAGCGGGTATTAAAAAATATGTAGCTGAGCATAAAATTAGCGGTAAAAACATGGTGTCGATTGTTTGTGGTGCCAACATGAACTTTGACCGCTTACGTTACATTGCAGAGCGTACTGAGCTCGGTGAACAGCGCGAGGCAATTTATGCAGTTACACTTTCTGAAGAAAAAGGTGCATTCTTAGGTTTCTGCCGTGCCCTACAAGGCCGCAATATTACCGAGTTTAACTACCGCGCAAATAACACAGAAGAAGCACAAGTTTTTGTGGGTATTAGCTTAAAAGGTGGTGACGCCGAACGTCATGAAATTTTAGAGCAGCTTAAACAGCAAAATTATGTTGTCGATGATTTATCTGATGATGAAGTTGCTAAATTGCATATTCGTTACTTAATTGGTGGTCATGCCAATCTGGATGATGAAAGATTGTTCCGTGTTGAATTCCCTGAACGTCCGGGCGCATTACTCACCTTCTTAACTCGTTTAGGTCCAACCCACAATATTACCCTGTTCCATTACCGTAACCACGGTGCTGCTGAAGGTCGTGTATTGGTTGGCTTACAAGCCACAGATGCCAAACAAAATCCAGATGGCTTAATTGAAACCCTAGAGCAAATTAGCTATCCATATGCAGAAATTACTGACAATGTGGGCTATAAGCGTTTCTTAAAATAATCTCTGATTTTGATAAAAAAGCTGACAAATTTGTCGGCTTTTTTATTATTTAAGCCCAATATTTTCTATATTTACATTGCTTCTCTTTATCTCAAAGAAAATATCATTAAAAATAAAGCCCTAATTAAGTATAAAAGGTTATTTATGGCACAGTTCGCGGTCATCGGCTTGGGAAGTTTTGGAGCAACAGTTGCTCAAGAACTCACAAAATTAAATCATGATGTTATTGGCATTGATACAGTCAAAAAGAATGTTGAGAATCTTGCCGATGTTTTAACTCATGCTGTCATTGCTGATGCTACAGATGAACATGTACTAGATGAATTAAACATTCAAAATTGTGATGCGGTTGTTGTTGCAATTGGTGAAGATATTGAAGCCAGTATTTTATGTGTGCTGAATTTAAAAAATCTCGGTATTGATAAAATTTGGGTAAAAGCAAAAACCAAAGCCCACCACACCATTTTATCTCACCTTAATATCAACAAAATCATTCATCCTGAAGAAGATATGGGCGTACGTGTTGCTCAAGCACTCAATTACCCAATGGTAAGTCGGTACATGTCTTTAGATGATGATCACTATATTGTGAAAATTGACATTCCAGAGAAATTGAATGGCATTAATTTGTATGGGATTATGCAGCAAGCACCACAAGTTAAAACGCTACTTGTAAAACGAAAGCAGCAGATTTTATTTGAAACTGAAGAGACTTTTACTTTACAAACGCATGATATTCTTATTTTAGAAGGACATTTACAGCAACTTAAAAAACTCTCTAATTGTTTCCTATAAAAACGAACCAAAAATATGTCTCTTAAGCCCAAACCACATAAAACACTAAATTTAAGTCCACCTTCTCTTTTAGCGCTGGGCTTTCTAGGCTTTATTGTCTTTGGCACATTATTGCTTAAACTTCCAATTGCCAATAACGGACATGTGAGCTGGATGGATGCACTGTTTACGGCAACCTCAGCAGTTACCATTACTGGATTATCTGTTTTAAATATTCATGAATCTTTTACACTTTTTGGGCAAGTCATTATTTTATTACTAATTCAGTCCGGTGGTTTAGGCTTTATGACTTTTGCCATTTTGGCCGCACTAAGCCTTTCGCCTAAAATTGGTCTTAAACAGCAAATGATGGCCCAAGACAGCCTTGGCCAAACCAGTTTATCAAAAGTGACTTTTGTGGCTAAAGGAGTTGTGACCTACACTCTCCTATTTGAACTGATTGGAATAGTCATTCTCACGTGCGCATTTACGCCTGCTTTTGGCTTCGCTCGTGGTTTGTATTATGCAATGTTTTATAGTATCTCTTCGTTTAATAATGCCGGTTTTTCATTATTTAATAACAGTTTAATGGGTTTTCAAAACAACTATGTGATCTGTCTTACGGTGAGTTTGCTTTATACAATAGGTGGACTTGGTTTTTTAGTTCTCATGGACATTAAACAGAATAAAAAATGGAAAAAACTTAGCCCAAACAGCAAACTGATTTTAACGACTATTGCCATTATTAATTTAGTCGCTTTTATTTTAATTTGGGCTATGGAAGCACAAAACCCTCACACATTAGGCATGCTAAGCGTAGGTGATCAAGCTTTACATGCTTGGTTTCAAGCGACTGTTCCGCGATCTTCCGGGTTTAACACCATTGATACAGGAGCAATGACCAATAGTAGCTCTTTGCTTATGATGCTACTGATGTTCATTGGTGGTGGTTCGTTAAGCACTGCTGGCGGTATAAAAGTGGGTACTTTTGTTATATTAGTTTTAAGTGTACTGTCCTTTTTAAGACGTACCGATGAAATCAGGGTTTTCAATCATTCTGTTTCCCACGAAACCACTTATAAGGCCTTAGCAGTTACCGCGATTACCAGCATACTCATATTTATTGGGTTCTTTATACTTTTGCTTTTAGAACCGAAAGCCGACTTTATGAACTTATTATTTGAAGCGGTATCGGCAGCATGCACAGTTGGGCTGTCTCGAGGGATTACACCAGACTTACATAATGGTAGCTTGTTTATCTTAAGTCTACTTATGTTTGCAGGAAGACTTGGACCGTTAACACTGGCATATTTAATCGCTACTCCTAAAAAGAGTCGTCTCAAACATCCTCAGGCCAACATTCAAATTGGTTAATAAAAAAGCCGCTGTAAAAAGCGGCTTTTTTATAGGCTTCGAACTTAGTACCAGTTCATGAGTGAAACACCCAAACCTGCATAAGTTGCACGGTGGTTATAGTCAATTAAGCTTTCACCATATCCATTAAATAGCTGGAAGTGACCACGCAACTTACCACTGATTGGAAATGCCCAGTCAAACTGAACCGCACCATGAGAGTCATCACCACCTTTTAAAGAGTGACGTAGCATTAGCGAGAAGTCATTGTCTTTCCACTTATAAAAAGCGGTTAAATCACCTCGACCAATATAATCTTCAATATCAGGGTTGTTATCATCTTTACTTGCTTCGTTAATACGTACCCAAGGACGAAGCATTACGGCAAAATTACCGCGCTCTAAGCCCACATTAAAGATGACACGGTTCCAGCTACGAGATAAGGGATCTGAACGACCATTTGACTGGTGATTTAAAGTTACACCTAATAAACGACCATCTAAACCAAGCAACTCATAGTTTGTTCTAAACATTAAGCTTGCTTCAGGCTCATAATTCGTTTCACGGAAAGGACGAGATTCTTCAGAGTTAAATGTCTGCCAACGTGATGATTGAGTATAACCCACCCATAAATCACCATTGTTACCGAAAATATTTTCCCAAGCTTTCGTTTTTAAAGAAATTTGAAATTTAGTTTCCGTAGATTTCAAATCTTGAGCTTCTTTAACAGTGTTATTGGGATTTGGGCTACTTGGAAATTCATTTTTATCGCTGGTCCAAAATACAGGCAGCAAATAGACAGGCTGATAAGCTCGAATGTTCCAAACACCAAGTTTACTTTTTTCAGATAACTCCCAACGTTGATCTAATAAAGAAGTAGTAGGTTCAATTTTTGGAGCCTTCCCTATTACTTTAATATTACTAACTGTATCTACAACCTTCTCTTTAAATGTTTCAGGCTGAACAGCAGGTTTATCAATTTTTTTAACAGGCTCTGGTACTGCTGCAGCTTGAACAGCCGGTAAAGCTGAGGGCTTAAATACAGAGTCATAACAAGCTAGGCGATCAGCATTTGAAGCAAGGGCAACACATGCATCTACGGTCGCAGGTTTTACAGGGGCTAAGGTGTCAGCATATGCCACCGACGCACATAAACAGCTAAGCAGGGTTCCCATACTTAGCTGTAATGATGTGCGTTCAAATTGTCTGAACGCCATGTTCATCTCCAATTTTTATTTTAATTAACTTGTTTAATCGTAAAGCCCAGTTGTTGCAATTCATCACGTTTTGCAAAAGGTGCAACCACAGCTTTTACAGGTGTTTGTTCAATTAAATATTGACGCGCGACACGTTGTAAGTCTTCTAAAGTCACATGCAATAATCTTTCACGTAATGTACGACGGAAAGTTGGAGTTCTTGCATGTAACAGTGCATAACATGCTGTAATTGCTTCACCGGCTGGTGAACCAGGTTTGTCCATACTCGCCACCAAACCAAGAATTGCTTCTTCAAGCTGATGAGGTTGTTGCTCTGTATTTAACAACCATTGCACGCTTGCTTCAAAGTCTTTAAACGTCTCAGCTAAACGTGGGTCACGGTAACTAAAGAAACGGAATGAACATGCATTTCCATCATAACTAGCACCGCCACCATAAGCACCACCTTTTTCACGAATAGCACTGTGCAAGAAACCATTACGCAAGTAGGCTGCCAACACCATTAAAGGCGCAGCATCTGGATGAGATACGTCCACAGCTTGATATGCTGAAGCACAGAACTGAACATTGGTTTGAATTAACCATGCTTCATGTTCATTATCGTTTTCTTGCTCAACTAGAGTTAACTCAGTCGCTGCTGTATCAACGTTTAGCTTATCCCAAACATTCTGAATTTCTTCAACTAAACGCTCTGACTGATGCTCTTCACATACCAACAAGAACTGTTTAGGTGCTTGCAATAATTTGGTATGGATATGCTTCAATTCAGCAATAAGTGCATCATAAGCGCCATCGTCTTGGGTAATTTTAGTAACAAGCTCACCTAACCAATTTAATGCACCTAAACCAGTGTTTTGATAGTCGCGTTGAGCTAATGCACTCATGTTACGAGAAGCAATTTGCATCGCATAACTATGGCCCGCGCCCGACAAACGAGACTGCCAGCGTGTCTTACGTTGCTGTAACAACTCAATAATTCGCTCTTTCTCATCAAAACGAAGTTGTTCAAATGCTAATTTTAATAAATGAATCGCATCGAACTTCTGAGTTAAAGATTTAGTCGTTAAAGTTAACCAAGCACTAATTTTGTCTTTATCATCAACCTTACTACGTAGCGAAGCACCCATTCCTAAACCACCACTTACAGCTGTTTGTAAGTTTTGTAGTTCAAGATAGTCATACTCACCTGCACCAACCTCTCCCATTAAAATAGAGAGCAAATTGAAGTATGGTGATTTAACCACATCATCAGGAATCTGAATGAGGACTTGTTGATAGTAAATACCATTCGTTCCAGCATGATACAAATTCAACGGCGTATCCATTCGATTACAAATAATTTCACGCAATTGACCTTGTACAATATGCAAGTCAGCTGGAACGTCTTCTAGACCTACTTTTGGTAACAGCTCAAGATTGTCTGGTGTATCTTGACGTTCTTGTAATGCTTTGGTTTTAGCAATGATTTCTGCTTTGTCTTCTTCAGTAAGCTTTTCACCAATCGCAGCTAAACGTGTTTTTTCAGCTTCTTGCTCTTTTACTGACTTGGTTGCATCCGGTACTAAAGTCATTTGTACACGGTGCGGGTTATCTAACAAATGTGTTTGAATCAGATTAGATAACCACATTGGGTCTTGAAGTTCTTCTTTGACCTGAGCAATCGCACTGTCAACATCCCAAATCTGAATTGGGTCATTATGGTGAATAGCGCCACTTAAACCATTTAAAATTAGGCTTAAACCATACGGCGTACCATCACCATTAATTTCACGTTGATGCAACTCGATTTGATGCAAAATCGCATCAACTAAAGCCGAATCAATTGGTTTTGCAGCCACTTCACGTAAAATGTTTAAAACACCATCTTTAAAGCTTTCTGCATACTCTGGGTTTGAACCTTGAACACCACAGTAGAATGTCATTTCAAAGTTACTGTCATCTACGCCCATTAATGGACCAGTTGACTGAGCATAACCACAAGTTTCTAAATAATGACGTAGTGGCGACGCTGAGTTTTCAAGTAAAACACCTTCGACCAACCGCATACCTAGACGTAGTTTGATATCACTCGCTTGTGGTAATAACCAAGACAATACATGGTAAGTTTTATCTTTTAAATCATCGCCATCAACAGCATAGTTTTCTGTAACTTCTACAGGTGCTGTTAAACGTTTTTCTGGTTTTGAATATAAAGTTGTGCCCGCAGCAAACTTATGTAGAGCTAGTTTTTCAAATTGCTCTTGTAACTCATACGCCGTTTGGTTACCGAAAGTCATAAATACCGCATTACTTGGATGGTAATGAGTTTTATAAAATTCGACTAACTGTTCATACGTTAAGTCAGGAATATCTTTTGGATCACCACCTGAGTTGTAGTGATATGTAGTTTCAGGGAATAGATGATGAGCCAACTGGTGATAAAGCTGATCAGACGGCGCACTCATCGCACCTTTCATTTCATTGAACACTACGCCTTTATATACAGGCTGATCATTTTCAAGTTCAATACGAATACCTTCTTGAGCAAAATCAAGAGGATTTAAATTTGCTGAAAAAGCAGCATCTAGATAAACAGAGAGTAAGTTTTGGAAATCTTTCTTATTTTGTGTTGCAAACGGATATGCTGTCCAATCTGCTGCTGTAAACGCGTTCATAAATGTATTTAATGAACGGCGAATCATTAAAAAGAATGGGTCACGTACAGGAAACTTTTCAGAACCACATAAAGCGGTATGCTCTAAAATATGTGCAGTTCCTTTAGAGTCCATCGGTTGTGTTCTGAACGCAACAAGGAATACATTTTCATCATAATCAGTTGCCAAGTGATAATGCACCGCACCTGTGACTTTATGCTTATATTCAGACACTAAAATATCTAATGCTTCAACATGGTGCTGACGTAGCAACTGAAACGCAGGGTGAACAGTTTGAGAAATGGTTTCAGTGACATCTACAGTCATGTGATCTCCTAACATATCGGATAAGTGAATAAGTCTCATTATAGCCTGAGTCGGCTTGAGATTGGCGAACAAAAGCCAAGTAAAATACTATGTTTTTGTTGAGTATTAGTTTTCATAGGCATAGCTTTGATATCAAGCACATAGCCCGCATCATTGTATCCTAGCAGAACAAAACCTTTTAATACTATCTATATCCTATACAACAAATAAAAAAGCTCATCATTTCGATGAGCTTTTTTGATATTTTTTTAATTAAAAACGATAGCGAAGAGCAACTTGTGCATTTAATGGGTCACCCATCATGTTTGAATCATTTGCTCCACTATGACCTGAAACAAAATAATCGCGATCAAACAAGTTATTTAAGTTCAAGTTCACATCATAACGTTCACTTTGATAACCTAAGGCCGCATTCACAACTGCATAACCTGGTAAAACGTTTTTGTTATCTGGTGCACTAAAGCGCGATGATTCACCACGACCACCTACAGCCGCATACCAATGATCATTAATTTGATATTTTAACCACAGGTTAGCAGTGTTGTTTGGTGTAAGCGCTGAGTGATTCCCCGTAAATCCAATAGTCGACTTTTCAATCTTACCATCCATATAAGAATAGCCAGCTAGCACTGACAACTGATCAGTCAACTGACCTGTTAACGAGAGTTCAACACCTTTAGTTTTTTGCTCACCCGCTAACAGTGCTTGATTTGGATTAGCCGGATCTTGGTTTTGAATATTAGTTTGGCTCATTTCAAACAAAGCCAATGTCACATTCAATTGATCATTTACATCCCACTTCGCACCCACCTCATAATTTTCAGTTTTTGTGGGACTTAAATCAGCACTATTTGTATATAAAACAAATGAATCAGCTAAAGGTTGGAAAGAACGGTTATAAGAAGTATAAAGTGAAAGATTGTTTACTGGCTGATAAACCAATCCGATTCGTGGAGAATAGGTGTTATCAGTTCTATTTAATATTTGAGACTTCACTTTATCATTGCGATCTTGAGATAGATTGTCATAACGTAAACCAACTAAAACTTTAAGCTGGTCTGTCACTGTCATTAAGTCTTGCAGATACACGCCGTAGTTTTCAAAGGTATTGCTATTGTTATTACGCGCAACTGTTGTTCCGGTATTAATAGGTGCCCAGTACTCTAATTTAGGATCATATAAATCAGTGGTTGTTTTAGCACCTTGCCAAAGTATCTCATCTTTATGCTGCTTACTATATTCAGCACCAATTAAGGTATTGTGCTTTAAGAAACCTGTATTAAATAAAGCGCTCAACTCTTGCTGAACATACACACCATCTTCATTACGCAAGCGTTTATTTTGAGTCAAAGTAATTTTTGATTTATCAGCAGGATGCGTATCAACACTATATTGACGGTCTAATGAGTAGTTATAGTGGCGAACTGCACCATGATATTTGAGTTGATCATTAAACTCATGATCCAAACTTATAGTTTGACTTGAGATTTCAGTGTCAACATCCCCGACTTCTTTACCGTTTAATGCACCATAAAAAGTTTTAGGATTTGTCTTAACAGGTTTACCTGTAATTGGATCTGTCGGGAAGCCTTGATCAGCTAAACGATCATCATGCAAATAGTCAGCCTGAAGTAAAAGTTTAGTTTTATCGCTAATATCCCACTGTACTGATGGAGCCAGCGCCTGACGTTTTAAAAAGGCCTGATCACGATAACCATCTGAATCTTCAACTGCGCCAGTTAAACGAACCTTAACATTCTCTGCGACTTTTTCATTCACATCGACTTCTGCACGGCGTTGACCTGTAGTACCACCAATCAAGCTCACTTCACGCAAAGATTGATCCATTGGTTTTTTATTAATTTTATTGACCAAACCACCCGCTGAACCACGTCCATAAAGTACGGAAGCAGGTCCTTTTAGTACCTCAACTCGCTCAACATTCGACATATCACGAAAATACAATGCATCATCGCGAATACCATCTACATAATTATCTGTGATTGCTGAGAAACCGCGAATCATGACTTGATCACGCTGTCCATCACCGACACTAAAGCTCAAACCAGCAACGTTTTGCAAGGCACCTTGCATAGAGGTCACAGTCTGCTCTCTTAGAATTTGCTTAGGTACGACATTTACAATTTGAGGAACATCTTTTAATTGCATAAGTCCTTTAGTTGCACTTGATGCTTGTCCCACTTCTTGTTTTAAACTGATTTCCTTGTCAGCTTTGACTGAAATTGTTGGAAGGTTGGTTACCGCCTGAGAGTCTGTATCTGCAGCATATACTTGGCCTGTTATAACCCCAACTGATGAAATAAATAAAATAGAACGTTTCATGTAAGTTCGCTATGAATAATTTCAGGCGAAGTTTCAATGAAATACTATACGTTTGTAAATATTATCAAGAATCATTATTAATTGATAATATTTATTAAAAAGAATATTTCAATTGCTTAGGCAAACAATAAAACTCTGCTAGCCGCTGAATTACCTGAATTTTATTCAACAAACTACAGCAAATGTGAGCAATGGTGTAAACTTATCGATCTGATTTTTTATTCTGTGACAACACATATGGCAACTGTAGATCTTTTTGCAATTGGTAATGCATTAATCGACCAAGAATTTAAAGTGTCTGATGATTTTCTTAGTCAGCAAGGCTTACAAAAAGGCACAATGCAGTTGTCTGATGGTGAAACACAATCTGCTTTATATGAAAATTTAAAGCAAACTCAAGATTACAAAGGCCAAGCAAGTGGCGGCTCTGCTGCGAACACAACTGTAGCCTTTAGTGCATTAGGTGGTAGCGCTTTTTATGGCTGTCGTGTTGGTCATGATCAATTAGGTGAAATTTACCTACAAGGTCTAAATGATGCAGGCATCCAAACCACGCCAAAGTCAATCAGTGAAGGTGTAACAGGTACCTGTATGGTACTTATTAGCCCAGACTCTGAGCGTACCATGCATACCTATTTAGGTATTACGGCTGAACTCTCTCAAGATCAAATCGATTTTGAGCCACTTAAAACAGCAAAATGGCTTTATATTGAAGGTTATCTTTCTACAAGTGAAACAGCTCGTAAAGCAGTAAAACAAGCTCGAGAAATTGCAAAAGCTAACGGTGTTAAAATCGCTTTATCTTTATCAGACCCAGCAATGGTTCAATATGCCCGTGAAGGCTTAGAAGAACTTATGGATGATGGTGTAGATTTATTGTTCTGTAATGAGCAAGAAGCTTTAATGTATACCAATACCGCTACAGTTGAAGATGCTCTCACTCAATTGCGTTTTAAAAACCATACTGTTGTGATTACACAAAGTGCAAAAGGTGCTCTAGTTGCAAACCCAACTCAACATTTCCATGTACCAGGCCGTCACGTCGAAGCTGTAGATACAAATGGTGCTGGTGATGCTTTTGCGGGTGCATTCCTTTATGCATTAAACCATCATGAAGACTTAACTGCTGCTGCACAGTTAGCCATCTTAATTTCGAGTGAAGTTGTGTCTCAATTTGGTCCTCGTTTAGCCATTAATGACTATGCTAAACTTCTCGAAAATTTTCAGAAGGAATGTGCTTGAAATGGAAAGGATCTGTATGACGGAAGAAGTTCCTGAGCGTGAAGCTAGAGCTTTTGACACTTTACAAGGAACGACTATTTTCATTACACAGCGTGATGGCTCATTCTATGCCTATCAGAATTTATGCCCACATTTGCAAACCGAACTTGAATATTTAGAAAATCAATTTCTAGACCAAGACAAAGAATATATTCAATGCTCTACTCACGGTGCTTTATTTAACGTGGAAACGGGCGAATGTATTTCAGGTCCTTGTTTAGGTGATTTTTTAAATAAAGTTGAGATTAAAGTACATTCAGATGGCGGTATTTATATCGTAGACTGAGATCATCAACATTAGAGTTTCTACCATGGCTGATTTCTTTTTTAATTATTATCTTATGCCATTTCATTTAAGTGTTGTGGCTTTGATATTGCTCAGCGTGGTAGAAACCATTGGTATGTATATAGGGTTACGACCAAGCCAACTCCTAAAAAAAATTGCACCAGATTGGCTTACTAACTCACCTCTATTTAATGTTAAATTTTCTAAAGCTCTAATTTTTGTTTTTTTACTTATTAATTTCAGTTTTGCTGGCTATTTCTTACAGCTTTCTTTCTTTGCTATACAGCATTACTTTATTACCCCGTTTTACTTAATTATTCCTGCACTGGTCATCGCAATCTTTTTTACAGTGTTCATGATCCATTGTCTTGACCAAGTGATTAAACCCAAACTTACGCATACCAATTACAATCTATTAGGGCGATTAGCCACTATTTCCAGTGGTAGTGCCAGACCCGGTTTTTCAGCTCAAGCACGTGTACGTGATGAGTTCGGTCAATTACACTATGTACAAGTTGAACCAGAATTTGGTGAGTTAGAACTATATTCTCAAGTGATTCTTATTAAAGTTCATAAAAGCCATTACGTTGCCAAGAAAATTTCTCTCTCAAACGATCTTTTCGCTCCTGATTAATTATTTTTAATTTCTGTAGTCTTTTATCGCTTTTTACAGGCTTTATTACTTCTCTCTATCCTATTATTTTCTTTAATTAAAATTAATCCAACTATTTTAGTTTGAAATAAAATCACCTTTATTATATCCAACCATTTTAATCAGAATTAAATTTAACCATACCATTTTAATCAACTTAATATATTTATTTACAAGTGTTTTAGTTGGATTTAATAATTAATTCAAACTATTTTAGTAAGATATTT